>JAJTXO010000470.1 GCA_021463315.1 Caldilineales bacterium
CGCAAACGGGCGGCAGCACGCTTGTGGCACAGCAGCCGGAGAACAACATCGTGCGGGCGGGAATCCAGTCGCTGGCGGCGGTCCTGGGGGGCGTGCAGAGCATAGCCCTGAGCTGCTTCGATGAGGCGCTGGCGCTGCCAACCGACGAAGCCCAGCGCATGGCACTGCGCACACAGCAGATAATCGCCTACGAGACGGGCGTGACCGATACCATCGACCCGCTCGCCGGGAGCTACTTCGTCGAAAGCCTGACGAATGAGCTCGAAGAGCAGGCGCGGAATTACATGCGCCAGGTGGAGGAGGCCGGCGGGGCGGTGAAGGCGATCGAGACGGGTTGGGTGCAGGCACAGATAGCCGAGGCGAGCTGGCAGACACAGCAGCGCATCGATGAGAAGCGCGAGCTGGTGGTGGGCGTCAATGCATTCACCGAAGGGAACGCGGAGCGCCCGGCCATCTTCTCGGTCGACCGGCGGCTGGTGGAGCACCAGCTGAAGCGGTTGGAGCACCACCGCCGGGAGCGCGACGCCGCGGCAGTGGCAGCTTCGCTCGATGCGCTGGGGGCCGCCTGCCGGGGCACGGCGAACCTCCTTCCTCCAATCCTGGACGCGGTGCGCGCCTACGCCACCCTGGGCGAGATCTGCGGCGTGCTGCGCCAGGAGTGGGGCGAGTACGAGCCGCCGACGGTTATCTAGCTGGGCAGAGTAGATTGGTAGATTGGTACATTGGTTACCGCTAGGCCAGGTACCAATGTACCAATCTACCAATGAACCAAGCTACCCTCTCCCCTCCGAAAGGATCCCCCCATGCTCGACCAAAGCTACATCGGCAAGAAACTGCCCACGATTCGTTACCAGGTGGACGCCAGCAAGATCCGCGAGCTGGCCATGGCCCTGGGCGACGACAACCCGATCTTCCACGACAAGGCCGCCGCGCAGGCGGCCGGCTATCCCGATATCGTCGCGCCGTTGACCTTCCCCACCCTCTTTCGCTTCTGGGGCGGGAGCGCGGCCGGCGCGGAGACGCGCAGCATCCTGGAGCAGATGGGCGCCAACGTGCTGCGCATCTTGCACGGCGAGGAGCAGTACGAGTATTTCGGCACGCTGCACCCCGGCGACGACATCAGCGGCGAGCTGGAGATCGTCAGCATCGACCGCAAAGATGGCTCATCCGGCGCCATGGACATGGTCAAGACCCAGGCCACCTACCGCGACCAACACGGCGCTGTCAAGGCTATCGCGCGCGCGACGATGGTGGTGAGATGGTAGATCGGGGATTGGTAAATTGGGGATTGGTAAATTGGTAAATTGGGGATTGGTAAATTGGTAAATTGGTCGATCTGTACGCTGCGGCGACTCCGCACCAATCTACCAATCTACCAATCTACCAGTCTACCAGTCTACCAATCCACCAATCTACCAATCTACCCTGCGAGGAACAATATGAAACCCAACTACGACACAATCCAGGTGGGCGACGCGCTGCCCAGCCTGACGAAGCCGGCCATCACCGAAGTGCAACTGGTGCGCTACAGCGGCGCGTCGGGCGACTTCAACCCGATCCACACCGTCCATCAGGCCGGCGTGGAGAGCGGCAACAACGGCGTGATCACCCACGGCATGGTGATCATGGGCTTCGTGGGTCAGATGATCAGCAACTGGGTGCGGCCCGACCAGGTGCGCACCTTCGGCGTGCGCTTCACCGGCATCAGCCGGCCCGGCGATGAGATCACCGTCAGCGGCAAGGTGCTGGAAAAGTACGAGGCCGACGGCGAACAGCGGGTGCGCTGCGAGGTCGAGGCCGCGGACCAGACCGGCCATCGCAAGGTGAAGGGCGAGTTTGTAGCTGCTGTGTAGCGCGCGATCAGGGGGGCAGGTAGACAAGTAGACAAGTAGACGAGTAGACAAGTAGACAAGTAGACGAGTAGACAAGTAGACAAGTAGACAAGTAGACGAGTAGACGAGTAGACAAGTAGACGAGTAGACAAGGCGTTAGACATGCGTCCTTGTCTACCTGTTCACCTGTCTACTTGTCTACCTGTTCACCTGTCTACTTGTCTACCTGTTCCCCTGCCTACTTGTCTACTTGTCTACTTGTTCCCCTGCCTACTTGTCTACTTGTTTCCCTGCCTACTTGTCTACTTCTTCCCCTGCCTACTTGTCTACTTGTTTCCCTGCCTACTTGTCTACTTGTCTACCTGTCTACTTGTGGTATCATGTGGCCATGTCTGAACACCACGAAGCAGCGCCTGCTGTCGATACCGCATCTCGCCCGCTCACGGAGCCGGCGGGAGCGACGATCGCTGACGCATCCCAGCCCGCGGCTGCTCTTGGCCGCCCGGGCTGGGATGCGTTGCTGTTGGCGGTGCTGTTGCTGGCCCGGCTGCGCATCAACAGCATGGCCGAGGCCAGCCTGTTCGAGCATTTCGAGAATGTCACCCGCCACTCGCTGCTGGGGCGGCTGCTCAGCGATCAGGCCGAGGCCGCGTTCGGCCCCTGGTTTGGCGATCCCATCGCGCTGCTGCTGGCCGCGCTGAGCCTGGCCGCGCTGCTGGTCTACCTGATGATCGATCTGGCCGCCGTCGACCGGCCGCGCCAGCAGCAGCCCAAGTCCGCGACACAGCGCGCCAAGCTGGCGCTGCTCTGGCTGATCATCGCCGGCACGGTGCTGCTGCCCACCCTCAAGCTGGCCCTGCTGCGCCACGAGAACTTACCCCACAGCTATAGCCACGACGGCGGCGTGCTACAGACCGAGGCCGCGATCGACTTTTTCCTCAGCGGCCGCAATCCGTACAGCGAGGACTACCGGGAAACGCCCATGGCCGAGTGGGGGCTGCCGGAATTTCGCACCGCGCTGGACCACTACCCCTATCTGCCGTGGACCTTCGTCTTCTCCGCGCCGGTGAAGCTGGCCAGCGACGCGCTGCTGGGCTGGTATGATCAGCGCTTCGTCTATCTGCTGGTCTTCGTGGCCGCGCTGATCCTGGCCACGCGCCTGGCGCCGGCCAGCCGGCCGCGCTGGCGGCTGGCGCTGCTGATGCTGCTGGGCCTCAATCCGCTCATGGGGCTGGATCTGATCTTCGGCCAGAACGATCTCTTCGTCTGGGCCTGGATCGTCCTTGCCCTCTGGTTCCTCGCCCGCGCCCTCGCATCAACCGCTCACCGATCACCGCCCACCGTTCACCGATCACCGCTCACCGTTCACCCCTCCGCCTTCTGGCTCCCCTCCCTCTTCTTCGGCTTGGCCTGCGCCAGCAAGCCCACCGCCTGGTTTATGGCGCCCTTCTTTGCGCTGCTGCTGGCCTGGGATCAGATCGCTTCCTGGCGTGACATTCCGCGGGCGATCCCCACCATGCTGCGCCGCGGCTGGCCCGCGCTGGCCGCCTTCGCCCTGCTGGTCGGCCCCTATCTGTTGTGGAACGCCGATGCGCTGATCGACGACGTGTGGCGCTGGGCGGCCGGCAGCGCGGCCATCCACTACCAGATCTGGGGCTGGGGCGCCAGCAACTTCGTGTTGGCCTTCGGCGGCCTGGCCAGCCGCTTCGATTCGTGGCCCTTCTGGATCCTGGAAGTGGCCGTGGCGCTGCCGCTGCTGCTCTGGCTCGGCTGGCGTCAGGCGCGGCGCAACACCATCGCCGCGGCCTGCTGGCACTACGCCCTGCTCCTCTTCGGCTTCCTCTACGTCTCCCGCTTCCTGAACGAAAACTACCTGGGCTACCTGTTGGCCTTCTTAGCGATGGGCTATCTCGTGGGCGAGGATGGGGTGGGGGAAAGGTAGACAGGTAGGAGGTAGATTGGTAGATTGGTAGATTGGTAGATTGGTAGATTGGTAGATTGGTGCGTTGTTGCGGCGGGTCGGGCCGTTGTGGGCAGGCCATCGGTCGAATCATCCACCAACCTAAACAACCCACCAACCCACCAACCCACCAACTTACCAACTTACCAATCTACCAATCTACCAACTTACCAA
>JAJTXO010000471.1 GCA_021463315.1 Caldilineales bacterium
CTCGGTCGGAGACCGGCCAGAGCGCGGCTGGGAGAGCGCGAGTCTGTTTCTTGACCGTTGCCCAAGGATAGTATAGAAGAGCGGCGTTGTCTGTAAAGTCTCTTTCACCTGAGCCCGTGATCAAACCATCCCGACGGTGTCATCCCAATAAACCGGGGTCGAGACTTCCGAAGTCTGCGCAGGTTTGTTCAAAACGGATGCACAGTCCATAAGACTTCGGAAGTCTTCCCCCTCTATTGAGATGATACTCCCGACGCGTGAAAAAAGTGGCGATTACAGCCAAGCTGTGGTACACTGGCGCCCAGGTGGCGTTCGTTCACACAGGTCGATACGCCGGAGGTAGCCGCAGTTCGTGCATCCTCCCTGACCTGATTCCCAACTCTCGCGGAGGTGTCCTATGGCCTTGGGTCGTAAACGCGCCGAGTCGCTCGCCAGCGTCGATGTGGCGTGGTACCAGATGGAAGATCCCACCAATCTGATGATGATCACCGGCGTGTTCGTCTTCGATGTGCCGGTCAACTTCGAACATCTCAAGGCTACGCTTGACGTGCGCTTCGTGCAGCGCTTCCGCCGCTTCCGACAACGCGTGGTGGTCAAACGCTCCCGCTTTGGCCGGCCCTACTGGCAGGATGACCCCAACTTCGAGCTGTCTAACCATATCCATCGCGTGGCCCTGCCTGCGCCCGGCGACCGGAACGCCCTGCAGGACATGGTCAGCGACCTGATGAGCACGCCGCTGGATTTCTCGCGGCCGCTGTGGCATTTTCACCTGATCGAGGGCTACGAAGGGCGCTCGGTATTGCTGACCCGTCTGCACCACGCCATCGCCGACGGCATCGCGCTGGTGCAGGTGATGCTGTCCATGACCGACGCCACCGCCGATGGCCCGCCGGCCACGGCGCAGCCGGCATACAAGCCCAAAGGCTGGAGCCCGTTGGCCCCCGTGCTGCGGCCCGCCCGCTCGGCCGCGCGGCTGACACAAAAGACGGTGGGCGCAGTGGTCAAGAACAGCGTCGATGCGGTGCGGGATCCCGAACATCTGGTGGATATGGCGCGCACTGGCGCCGACGTAGCGCTGACCACCGGCCGCATGCTGCTGATGTCCTCCGACCCCAAGACGGTGTACAAGGGCAAGCTGGTGGTGCGCAAGCAGGCCGCCTGGTCCGATCCCATCTCCCTGGACGAGATCAAGCTGATCGGCCGCGCCGTGGGCGGCACCGTCAACGATGTGCTGATGTCGGCCGTGGCCGGCGCCATGCGGCGCTACATGGAGGGTCGCGGCGAGCCGGTGGACGACCTCAACTTCCGCGCCGTGATCCCCTACAACCTGCGCAAGCCCTCCCGGCGCATCGAACTGGGCAACAAGTTCGGCCTGGTTTTTCTTGCCATGCCCATCAGCATCGCCGACCCGGTGGACCGGCTGCGAGAGCTGAAGCAGCGCATGGACGCGCTCAAGGATACCACTGAGCCGCTGGTGACCTTTGGCCTGTTGACCCTGATTGGCATGTTGCCCGACCGACTGCAGGACATGGTCGTCGAGATCTTCGGCAAGAAAGGCACCCTGGTGCTGACCAACGTGCCCGGCCCGCGCGAGCAACTCTACCTGGCCGGCGCGCCCATCGACGAGATCATGTTTTGGGTGCCGCAGTCGGGCCGGCTGGGCCTGGGCATCAGCATTCTCAGCTACAACGACCAGGTGATGCTCGGCGTGGCCAGCGACAGCGGCCTGGTGCCTGATCCCGAGACCATCGTGGCTGCCTTCCATCAGGAGCTGGAGGCGCTCAAGGTCGAGACGCGCCAGCGTCTGATGGACACCGCGCGCAGATTCGACATCCCCCTGGCCGAGGATTCCCCTGCCCCGATCGATTCTGGCCAGGGCGACGACGTCAGCGCGGTGAAGATCGAATGGAGCTCAGACAATGGCGCCTCGCGGCCAGCCGCGCCGGACTATGTTCCCAACGGCGACGACCTGACCCAAATCGTAGGTATTGGGCCGGCCTATGCAGCCCGGCTGCAAAGCGCCGGCATCGACAGCTTCGCCCGGCTGGCTGCGGCCACGTCCGACCAACTGACCGACCTGCTGGCCGTGCCCGACTGGCGCCGGCCGGACTTCGAAAGCTGGCTGGAGCAGGCCGCGGCGTTGGGTGGGTAATGGGTGGTCCGGTTGCAGACCGGCCATAGCGATCATGTTCTTTTGCGAGGAGTGAGCAATGTCCGAGGAGATGTCCAACGTCGATACGGCCTGGTTCCGCATGGAAGCGCCCAACAACCTGATGATGATCACCGGCGTGTTCGTCTTCGACGAGCCGCTGGACTTCGATAGCTTCAGGACCACCCTGGAGCAACGCTTCCTGCGCTTCGAGCGTTTCCGCCAGCGCGTTGTCGAAACCCGACGCGGCGCGCGCTGGGAAGCGGACCCCCACTTCGACATCGCCAATCACATCCATCGCATCGCCCTGCCCGCGCCCGGCGACCAGGTCGCCCTGCAGGAGCTGGTCAGCGATCTGATGAGCACGCCGTTGGACTTCACCAAGCCGCTCTGGCAATTTCATCTGGTGGAGGGCTATCAGGGTGGCTCGGCCTGGATCTGCCGCCTGCATCACTGCATCGCCGATGGCATCGCCCTGATGCGCGTTCTGCTGGCGCTGACCGACGAAGACCGAGACACCGTATGGCAGCCGCCCATGGAGGAGGAGAAGCAGCGCAGCCGCAGCCCCTGGCGCATCGTCACCGGCCCGGCCTCCGCCGCCATCGGCGCAACCCGTCGCATGACCGGCGCGGTGATCAGCGGCGGCATCGATCTGGTGACCAACCCCAGCCAGGCGCTGGACTACGCACGGCTGGGCAGCGAGACCACCATGGCGCTGGGGCGACTGCTGCTGTTGCCGCCTGATCCCAAGACGATCTACAAGGGGGCGCTGGAAGTGCCCAAGCGCGCGGCCTGGTCGGAGCCGATCTCGCTGCCCAAGGTCAAAACCATCGGCCGGGCCACCGGCGCCACCGTCAACGATGTGTTGCTCTCCGCGGTGGCGGGCGCGCTGCGGCGCTACGCCCAAACGCGCGATCAATCGGTGGAGGGCTTGAACGTGCGCGGGGTGATACCGGTCAACCTGCGCCATGAGTCGGCCACCATCGAGCTGGGCAACCGCTTCGGGCTGGTCTTCCTGGCGCTGCCGCTGGGCATCGACGATCCGTTGGACCGGCTGTTCGAGCTGAAGCGACGCATGGACGAGCTGAAAGGATCGCAGGAGGCAGTGGTCGCCTTTGGCATCCTGAACGCTATCGGCATGGCCCCCAGCGAGATCGAGGACCTGGTGGTCACCATCTTCGGCGCCAAGGCCACCGCGGTGATGACCAATGTGCCCGGCCCGCGGCGACCGATCTATTTTGCCGGTGTGGCCGTGCGTCAGATGATGTTCTGGGTGCCGCAGTCCGGCCGCCTGGGCCTGGGAGTCAGCATCTTCAGCTACGACGATCAGGTCCTGCTGGGCGTTGCCACCGATCAGAGCCTGGTGCCCGACCCTGAAACCATCGTGGCCTATTACATCGAAGAAATCGACCAACTGTATGCGTTGATCCAGCAGGCCACAGAGGCGCCGGCCGAGGCGGAGGCTATCACCGCGGACGAAGTCGCCGAACAAGCGCCGGCCGCTCCTGCGCTCTCGCTGGCGGCCAGCGAAGCCGTGCGCCTCAACGGCGATGATCTGACGCGTCTGGCGGGCATTGGGCCAGCCTTCGCGGCCCGCCTGACCGCGGGCGGCATCGACACCTTCGCCGCGCTGGCGGGCAGCACCCCTGACGCGCTGGCCGCCATCATCCAGGCGCCCGACTGGCGCCGGCCCGACTACGCCAGTTGGATCGAACAAGCCCAAGCACGGATGTAGCGAATGCAGGTTGCCGGCCCCAGCCAGCCCCGTTCCCTCGCCATCGGGCGAGACGCCCGAACGATCATAACTTGAATGCACA
>JAJTXO010000472.1 GCA_021463315.1 Caldilineales bacterium
AGCAGGCGCGGGGGCTCGGTCGGAGACCGGCCCGGGCGGGATGGGGAGGGGCTAGGCCTTCATCGCCTCCAGGCGCTGCTCGATCTCGCGCAGGATGGTCTTGCGGTTGTGATGCGCCAGCTCGAAGCGCTGCACGGCCAGCAAGCCGTTCTCATCCAGCGTCTCCAATTTGGCCAGCACTTCCTTGACGTTCATCCCTTTGTAGTCGACGATGGGCAGCGCAGCCAGCTCGCGCTCGGTCAACTGCACATCCAGCTTCTTGGCGATGCGGTCGATCTCCGCGTCCAGACGCTTGATATCGTCGCTGCTGGGGATGTGCAGCGTGCGCAGAACGGCCTGCAGTTGGGCCTCCAACTGCTCTTCGGCCATCTGGACCTGATCGCGGCCGCGCTGGCTCCATTCCTTCCACCAACCCGAAACGCGGTTGATCTGCGCCTCTTCGATCTCCTGGCCGCGCTCGACCAGCTTCTCGAACAGATCCTCGCCGCGCTCCATCAGATGATCGGCTTCCTCGCGGGTGGTGACATACGCGCCGCGGCTGGCGTCGATCAGGCGCTCCGGCATCATCACCTCCGCCAGACGCTGCGGCACAGCCGTCATGGTGTGGGTGGTGTCCTCGACAAACTGGGTCATCCGCTGGGTGATCGTGAACTCTGCCATAGTTTTGCTCCTTGTTATGGGCGACCGGTCCAACATGTGGCCGGTGCAGGTTTGTGTGTTTTTGAATTATGACGCATTGCGTCATGGCAGATTATAGCACAGCCCCCCACAGGTGTCAAACTGGCCGAACGCGCGAGAGCAGCCCTGTTCAGCCACAGGATGCGCGCTGGTGGTGGCGGAGGCCGCCGTATCGAAACCAACCACCACGCACCCGGCCGCGGGCCAAACGACCGTCAATGAAAACGGACGGGCTCGGTCGGCCCCTCCGGGGCTGCCGCAGGCGTGCGCAAAGACCGGGCCGAGCGGCTAAGAGATCCAAAGCCAAGGCTTGCAGTCACCATCCTGAAATGCGGAGGTTTGCACAATCGCATTCTGAGTGTTATACTTGTCGCACGCGGTCGGTAGATGGTGACGCGCATGCAGCCACCGGTGCCGCTCCGCCGATTTTCAAACTCACCACGGCAGCATCCATTGGGCCACTTTCACATCAGGAGAACTTTCTTATGGCAAGCAATATCGAACAAATCCTGGGCGCCGACGCAGAATATCTGCTGGGCTACAACACCCCCAAAGTCTCCAGGGACCTGCTCCATCTGCCCGGCCCAGATTACATCGATCGGGTCATGGCCATCACCGACCGGCCGCCGGCTGTGCTGCGCAACATGCAGCTGATGTTCAACACCGGTCGCCTGGGCGGCACCGGCTTCCTCTCCATCCTGCCGGTCGACCAAGGCATCGAGCACTCGGCCGGCGCGTCCTTCGCTCCCAACCCGCTCTACTTCGACCCCGCCAACATCGTCGAACTGGCCCTGGCCGGCGGCTGCAACGCAGTCGCCTCGACCCTGGGTGTGCTGGGCAGCGTCGCGCGCAAATACGCCCACAAGATCCCCTTCCTGGTCAAGCTCAACCACAACGAGACCCTGACCTACCCGGCCATGTACGACCAAACCATGTTCGCCAGCGTCGATCAGGCCTTCGATCTGGGCGCGGTGGCGGTGGGCGCTACCATCTATTTCGGCTCGTCGGAAGCTCGCCGCCAGATCATTGAGGTCAGCGAAGCCTTCTCCCGCGCCCACGAACTGGGCATGGTCACCGTGCTGTGGTGCTATCTGCGCAACTCGGCCTTCAAGAAGGATGGCGTCGACTACCACGCCGCGGCCGACCTGACCGGTCAGGCCAACCACTTGGGCGTCACCATCGAAGCCGACATCATCAAACAGAAGCTGGCCGAGAACAACGACGGCTACCGCAAGATCGGCTTTGGCAACACCAACAAGAAGGTGTACGAGGATTTGACCAGCGACCACCCCATCGACTTGGTGCGCTATCAGGTGGTGACCAGCTACATGGGCCGGGCTGGGCTGATCAACTCCGGCGGCGCCTCCGGCCAAAACGACTTCGCCGAGGCCGTGCGCACCGCGGTGATCAACAAGCGCGCGGGCGGCATGGGTCTGATCTCCGGCCGCAAGGCCTTCCAGCGCCCCATGGCCGACGGCGCGTCGCTGCTCAACGCCATCCAGGATGTCTACCTGGACCAGAGCGTCGCTGTGGCCTGATGCGTCGCAGGATGTAACAGCAACAAGCCAGCAAAAAGGGTCGGCCCGACAGGGCTGACCCTTTCTATAGGGCCAACCGCTACCTGATCTCGGTGACGAAGGCGTGCGCGGCGCCTGCGTGCAGCAGCCGCGTGGCCACCTGCTCCGCCTGCTCCGGCGACGCCAGCGCGATCATATTGCCGCCGCGGCCGCCCCCGCTCAGCTTCGCCCCCCAGGCGCCGGCCTGTCGCGCGGCCAGGCAGAGCGCATCCAGTTCGGCGCAGGACACCTGCATGGCCTGCAAACTGGCCTGGTTGCGGTCCATCAGCCGCCCCAGGGCAGCCACATCTCCCTCCTCGATGGCCCGCCGCGCGGCCTGCACCACCTGGCCCACCGCGTCGAACCAGGCCTCGTAGGCTGCGGGATCGGCCAGCCAGCCGCGGCGCACATCGCCCACGGCCATGCTGGTGGGGCTGGCAATGCCCGTGTCCGCAACCACCAGCGTCAGCGGGCGGCTCAGGGCGAAGGGCTGCGGCGGCTGGCCGCGCACGAACCACACCGGCTGGCGGTAGGCGATCACCGTGTTGTCGACGCCGCTGGGCGTGCCGTGGAAGCGTGTCTCGCTTTCGTAGACCAGCGCCGACAGTTGGGCCGGGGAAAAGGTCACACCGGCCGCGCCAGCCAGCGCGGCCACGATGGCCGCGGCCGCGGCCGCGCCGCTGCCCAGCCCGCTGGCCAGCGGAATCGTGGAGCGCAGACTGACGGTCCAATCGGGCTGCTGGTCGAGGCCCAGCGCGGCCAACGTCAGCAGCGCCACCTGCGCCAACGGCTGGCTGGCGGCGTCGGCCAGCGTCGCCCGTTGGCCGATGTCGGGCAGCTCCAGCACAACGCCCTGGCCCGGCCGGCCGGGCATGACCTGGGCCGTGGCCTGCAAGCGGTGAAGCGGCGCCGCGATGGCCGGCCGACCATAGACGACGGCATGTTCGCCGAAAAGAATGATTTTGCCGGGCGCGCTGGCTTGAAACATAGTGCCCCCATAGTACAACAACAGCGGGCCGCGCGCAAAGCTCTGCCCAAGCCATCTGGGGCAGACACCCTATAGACCTGCGAGGAACACCATGATCCAACCCTGGCAACTGCTCGAGACGCGCGACGGCTTTCGCAACCAATGGCTACACGTCACGCTGGACAGGGTGCGCCTGCCCAACGAGGCTCACTACGAGTACACCACCATCCGCCGGGACAAGCCGGGGGTGGCCGTAGCCGTCATCGATGCCCAGGGACAGCTCCTGCTGGAACGCGAGTACCGGCTGCCCGTGGACGAAATCATCTACCAGCTTCCCGGCGGCTTGGCCGACGCATGCGAGGACCTCGCCAGCGGCATGCGCCGGGAGCTGCGCGAGGAGACCGGCATCCAGGCGGGCCAGCTCCATCATCTCGGCTCCTTCTGGAACAACCCAGCCAGCAGCAACGGCCAGTGTCACATCTTCCTGTGCCGCGATTTCGAGGTGGGTCTCCCCACCGACCACGACGCGGCCGAGTTCCTGAGCTGGGAATGGCGCGGCCTGAGCTGGGTCAAGGCGGCCGTAGCCGATGGCCGCATCCGCGACCGGGTGGTGCTCTGCGCGCTGGCCTATCTCTGGCTGGCCGGCGAGATAGACTGAACCAAGGACTGCCAACATCGCCAAGGACTGCCAGTCCTTCTAAGGACTGGCAGTCCTGCCCCCCAACATCGCCAAGGACTGCCAGTCCT
>JAJTXO010000473.1 GCA_021463315.1 Caldilineales bacterium
CGCCCTGCTGCGCAGCGTGGACAGCGGCGACACCTGGACCATCGATCAGATGTGCGACGAGTCGCTGGCCTACTGCAGGAATTGGGTGGGCTTTTACCTCACGAACCAGAGCAACGTGTGGTTCGTGCCCCGACGGCGGACCAATATCAACTTCGAGGCCGACATCCAGCGCTGGGATAACAGCCCCTGGTTCCCCCAGGTGGATACGGTATGGAACGAGACCGGCGCGCTTGGCCTGTCGATCTCGCCCGACTATGCCAGCGACCGCCTGCTTTACGCCAGCCTCTACCCCACCAGCCCCACGTTGCAGACTGCGCTGATCCGGTCCAGCGACGGAGGCGACACCTGGCAAAACGGTTCGACGGAGGGGCTGTGTCCGGGGTGGGCGGCGGACATGCGCTTCTCGCCAGCGTTTGCCGAAGATAGGACGGTGTTTGCGCTGCAACAGGGCGCAGTCTTCAAAAGTGTGGATGCCGGCGCCACGTGGCATCACCTCTACCCGCCAGGGGGAGTTGCGTGCCAGATTCCCGGGCCAGCTCTTGGCGCCAATGACCTGCAACTATCGCCACATTATACGAGTGATGGTACAGCTTATGTGATCTCGTACAATTATGAGCTACAGGAGGGCCATCTTCGTCTTTCCACCGACGGCGGCATGTCCTGGCAAGACTTGTTGCGCAGCGTCGGCCAATTAGACGGTCTGTCTGTCGCCGCCAGTTCATCTGCGCCGCCTTTGACATTGTTTCTGGCTAGAGGCCAGGTAGGCAGCTACGTGCGTCACTATCGTTCAGACGACGGCGGCATGACGTGGCGCTGCCTACCGTTGCCACCATTGCCACGGGCGTACCTGCCGTTGTTGCTGAAAGCCCAATGACCATCCATTCGCTCGAAATGACGGCCACCCCAACCTGGCCACCGCCTCCCACGCCATCTCCAACTCGGATCAATACGTGTTACTCGTTACGGATTACTACAGATGTTCCTTCAGCCCCTGCGCTGCGGCCAACGTCATTCCTGGCACCGCAGCCAGTTCCTCGACGTTGGCGGCTTTGATGGCGGCCACGTCGCCTTCGAAGGCTTTGAGCAGGGCCTGGCGGCGCTTCGGACCGATGCCGGGCGCGTTTTCCAGCGTGGAGGCCAGGCCGCTCTTCTCGCGCTGGTTGCGGTGATAGGTGATGGCGGTGCGGTGCGCCTCGTCGCGGATGCGCTGCACCAGGAAGAGGCCCTCGGAGTCGCGCGGCAGCAGGATCGACGTGCGTTTACCGGGCAGAAAGAGCTCCTCGCGCTGCTTGGCCAGCCCTGCCACCGGCACCTGATCCAGCAAATCGAACTCCTTCAGCACCTCCACGGCCACACCGAGCTGCCCCTTGCCGCCGTCGACGATCACCAGGTCGGGCAGGACGGCCCAGGCCGCGCTGCTCTGACGGGCTTTGGCGCCGGGATCGTCGCCCTGCGGCTCCACGGCGCGGCGAAAGCGGCGGCGCAGCATCTCGCGCATGGACGCGAAGTCGTCCGGCTCGCCCTGGCTGCCGCGGCCGCGGATCTTGAAGCGCCGGTAGTCCGACTTGCGCGGCGTGCCCTCGGCGAAGACCACCATGCTGCCGACGGTGTTGGTGCCTTGCAGGGTCGAGATGTCGTAGCACTCGATGCGTCCGGGCGGGGTCTCCAGCCCCAGCGCGCTTTGCAGCTCCTGCAAGGCCAGCACCTGTTTGCTCTTGTCGGCCTCGCGCACCGCGCGCAGGGTGCGCAGCGCCTCGAAGGCGTTGCTCTCGGCCAGCGCCAGGGCCTTGACGCTCTCCTCGTCGGCCGGCAGCGCCAGCCGCACGGCCGGATCGTCGCCGTCCACGTGCGCGCGGCGTTTTTCGGTCAGCCATTGGGCGATCACGTCGCCGTCAGTTGGCTCGATGGGCAGGACGATCTCCGGAGGCAGCGCGCTGGCCTGGTCGTAGAACTGGCTGAGGAAGGTGGCCAGCAGCTCGGCCCGGTCGTCGTCGCGCGTGTGGGGCAGCACAAAGCTCTCGCGGCCGATCAGCTTGCCGCGGCGCACCAGAAAGACCTGGAAGGCGGTCTCGTCGCCGTTCTCGTCGCTGGCAAAGGCGATGACATCCTGGTCGATGGGGTCCGGCGAGACCACCTGCTGCTGCGCCACCAGGCGCTGGGCCAGCTTGATCTGGTCGCGGTACATGGCCGCGCGCTCGAAGTTTAGCTGCCTGGCCGCGGCCTTCATGCGGCCTTCCAGCGCGGCGATGGCCTCGTCGCTGCGGCCTTCGAGGAAGTCGGCCAGCCCCTGCATCACCGCGCGATATTCCTCCCGATCGACCACGCCGATGCAGGGCGCGACACACAGCTTGATGTCGTAGTAGAGGCAGGCGCGCGGGTCCTGGCCGGTGATCTCGCGGTTGCAGGTCAGGTAGGGGAAGACGCGGCGCAGGCTGTCCAGCGTCTGGCGCACGGTGAAGGCCGAGGTGTAGGGGCCATAGTAGCCGGCGCCATCCTTGAACACCTTGCGCGTCACCGAGACCTTGGGGAAGTCGTCCTGCCAGTGGATCTTGATGTAGGGGTAGGTCTTGTCGTCCTTGAGCAGCACATTGTAGCGCGGCTGATAGCGCTTGATCAACGTGTTCTCCAGCACCAGCGCATCCACCTCGGTGGGCACGATGATCCACTCCAGATCGACGATATCGGCCACCAGGCGGCGGGTCTTGACCGTGTGCTGGGCCGCGTTCTGGAAATAGGAGCGGACGCGGGCGCGCAGGTTCTTGGCCTTGCCGACGTAGATCACCTGGGCGCGGCCGTCGCGATAGATGTAGACGCCGGGGTTGAGGGGCAGGCTGTCGATGCGGGCCTGTAGCGCATCGCTGATGGTCTGGGACATGGGGCTATTATAGCACAGGGAGGGAGACTGAAGGAAAGCCGGGCAAGAAGGGGGGAAAAGGGAAACCAGCAGAACTCACTGAATGGGTCGTTGAACTGCCACTTGCGCCGTGTCCTTGCTCTTGCCCTGATTGCGCAAATGCCTCAACGCTTCGGTTTTGACTGGGTGGGGCAGTATGACCGCAAAGGAAACGCCATCGCTGAACGCGATGGTTGTTTTTCTTGGCTGCTCAATCTTCTTGCTTTGATCTACCTCGACGACGGTGCGCATTGGTCTCCCGGTCCCTCTTGAACAAATGCCCAGGTCACAACCCTGCCGCCGGCGTTTCCAAGGCGCGGCGCGCCTTGTAGCGCCGCCATCTGCGCCAGATCACGGCCACGAGCACGACCAGGGCGATGAAGGTCAGGATCGGCAGCAGGATGGCCATCACGCTGACCACCAGCGCGACGATGTCCTCTACGGTGCTGACCACCGGGTTGCCCAGGCCGCCTGTGGTGGCGGTCACCACTGGCCGCACCGTGGCCTTGGCCGTGTGTACGCCGCCAGCCAGCAGCAGGCCCGCGCCCAGCGCCAGCGCTGGGTGCATGTCGGTGATGACGTTGGCGTTGGCTGCGAAGAGGATCGCGCCGGCAGCCGGTCGCACCACGGTCTGGATCACGTCGTTGGCGTGATCCACCACCGGCACTTTGTCGGCGAAGATCTCGATCAGCAGCAGCACGGCCAGCAGGCCAATCACCCACCAATTGGTCAGCCAGTCGAAGGGCGACTGCAGATTGATCAGGTTGGTGAAGCGGGCGGTCAGCGCTACGATCAGCAGGGGCAGATAGGCGTTCAGCCCGGCGGAGGAGGAGAGGCCGAAGGCGGTGAAGATGCCAGACAGGCTTTCGATCATGGTGGGTACTCCTGACGCGATGGCCTCGCCATGTTGCAGACCTGAACGGTTTTGTCTCACGCAAAGGCGCAAAGGCCGCAAAGGGCAGAATCCTGGCGTTCTTTGCGCCTTTGCGTGCGAAGCGTGCTTGCTGAGTTTGTCTCACGCAAAGGCGCAAAGGCCGCAAAGGGCAGAATC
>JAJTXO010000474.1 GCA_021463315.1 Caldilineales bacterium
TGCCCATGCAGGGCCGTCCAGTGGTTGCCCAAAACCGCGGGCCCGGTCTCCGACCGAGCCACGCCCGCGTGTAACCGCTGTCTACTTGCCGGCATCCCATAGCAGGCTGCCCATGCAGGGCCGTCCAGTGGTTGCCCAAAACCGCGGGCACGGTCGAAGGACCGGTTCCAACAGTTTCCAGGCATCGCACCACCGGTGCGTTTCGATAAAACAAGGACAAAACCATGAGCGACAACACCGTTGAACAGGTCATCATCATCGGCAGCGGGCCGGCCGGCTACACCGCGGCCCTCTACACCGGCCGCGCCAACCTGCGGCCCTTGCTGCTCACCGGCAACGAGGTCGGCGGCCAGGTGGCCATCACCTACGAGGTGGAGAACTACCCCGGCTTCCCCGAGGGGTTGACCGGGCCGCAGTTGGTGGAAAAATTCCAGCAGCAGGCCGAGAAATTCGGCGCCCGCATCGAATACGACTGGGTGAACGAGGTCGATTTCAGCCAGCATCCCTTCGTGGTGCGCACCGCCAGCGGCGGCGAACTCCGGGCCGAGAGCGTGATCGTCAGCACCGGCGCCACCCATCGCAAGCTGGATGTGCCGGGCGAGAAGGAATACACCGGCTTCGGCGTCAGCTATTGCGGCACCTGCGATGGCTTCTTCTTCCGCGGCAAGGAGGTCATCGTGGTGGGCGGCGGCGACAGCGCGCTGGAGGAGGGCATCTTCCTGACCAAGTTCGCCAGCAAAGTCACCCTGGTGCATCGCCGCGATGAGCTGCGCGCCAGCAAGATCCTGCAGGATCGCGCCTTCGCCAACCCCAAGATCGCATACAAATGGAGCACCGTGGTGGAGCGCATCAACGCGGCCGGCGGCGACGGCAACGGCACGCCGCCCAAGGTGGTCTCAGCCACGCTGCGCGACCTGAAGAGCGGCGAGGTGTACGATTTCCCAGCCGACGGCGTCTTCGTTTTCGTGGGCCACACCCCCAACTCGCAGCTTTTCAACGGCCAGTTGGCGATCGACGACGCTGGCTACATCCAGACCGACCGGCGCTACCACACCAGCGTGCCCGGCGTCTTCGCGGCCGGCGAGATCCAGGATCCGATCTTCCGCCAGGTGATCACCTCGGCCGGCCAGGGCGCGGCCGCGGCCATGCAGGCTGAGAAGTTCCTGGGCGAGCTGGAAGCTCACGGCTACCGGCAGATCGCAGCCGAGCGCGGGCCAGCCGCGTTGACGCCGGCCTAGGCGTTCCCACACCGCAGACGGCTGTCCGTTGCGCGAGCAGATTACAGGCCGTCCCCGGATTTAGTTCCAGGGACGGCCTTTTGTGTTGGGCGCTGTCGAACAGCGAAGGGCTGCCTGCAGCGCCCGTGCTGGTACGCTTATGACGTTTGGCCCGGGCTGTGCTAGAATAGCCAGGAGAACCCCTGCGGATCGCCCGATGCCGGCTGAACGTGCTGCACAAAGGACCCCTATGCTAGACACAGCTATGAACGACAGACTTTTGGAGGCCTTTCGATCTGTCCCGACGCCGGCCTATGTGGCGGTGGACCGGCGGCCGGTCATGGGTCAGCACAACGACCGCATCTACGCCCTGCAGCAGGCCATTCTGCAAGAGACACTGGACCAACTGGCCAGCCAGCAGGGCCTGGCCGCGGCGCTGCGCGCCCTTTACGACCAGCAGGTGGATATCGGCTTCATCCAGGATGACCTGAGCCAGGTGGGCTATTTTCGCTACCGCGCGCCGGGCGCCAACAGCCAGCACTTCTTCATCGTCCAGTTCAACCCGCGCCGCGCCGAGCGCTTCAAGGGTGCGGGCCGCACGGTGCTGCCGCGCGGCGCGGCGGTGCAGGGAGTGGCGGACGCCTCCTGCTATCTATGCACCGACAACATCCGTTGGCAGCACCGCGGCGTGCAGAGCTACTACCAGTTCCGCGTCAACGACCGGATCTACAACGCGCTGTGCAATCCCTTCCCCTTCACCCGCACCCATCTGACCATGGCCGCGGGCGAGCATCTGCCGCAGACCTTTCACGTGACCAGCGATGCCAAGCAGACGCATGCGCGCATCCGGCGCATCGTGGAGGATCTGGTCGCCATCGTCGAGCAGTTGCCCACCTTCGTCGGCTTCTACAACGGCGCGGGCGCGGGGGCCAGCATCGAGAAGCACCTGCACTTTCATTTCTTCGAGATCCCCGACGGCCACGGCAGCTTCCCCATCCAGACCGCCGCACGTCTGGCATCGCGCAGCCTGTTCGGCCAGGTGGACAGCGATCAACCCGCCCAGGTGATGGAGGTTCCCCACTATCCGTTGACGGCCTATCGCGTGCGCGGCCCCAAGGCCGACGCGGTGGAGGCGGTGATCGATCTGGCCCTGGATTGGGACCAGAGCGCGGGCGAAGCGGCCTCGGCCAACATCGTCGCGCTGTGGGAGGAGGGTGCGGTGTCGCTCTATTTCGTGCCGCGCAACCGCTTCTACACCCGCTCGCCCGGCCTGGCTGGCATGGTGGCCGGCCTGGAGGTGCTGGGCGAGTTCATCCTCTCTACCCCCGACGAGCAGCGGGCTATCGCCGAGCAGCGGGTCAACTACGACTACCTGTGGCGCATCCTGGAGGCGGTGCGCCCGGCGGTGGATGGGGAGCAGGACTGAATCATCTGTTGACAGGTGCTCAACCTCGTTGAACTCTGGCCCACCGTGCCGAATTTGCCCTCGCCGTTCACCGAATTGACCTCGTGGCTGGCAGCCCACTGGGAAGCGTTGTTGTTCGCTGTGCTGTTGCTGGGAACGGGATTCTGGGTCTTTCGCTCCACCCTGGGCGTCTACAATCATCTCTTCTTCCCCGCGCGCGCTGTACGCAACGCTTTCATCAAGGCGCTGCTGATGGTGACGCTGTTGTTTGCACTCTGCGCGCTGCCGTACTGGCTGGCTCAGGCGCTGCTGCCTGCGGGACGGCTGCGCGATCTGTGGTTCGTCGTATCGTTCGTGCTCTTTGATGCATTGTGGGGGCGCACGGGGAGGCTGTTGGACCGCTTGTTGGTTGGACGCTAACCGCCCGCCGGCTGGCTGGAGAGCAGGCCGCGCGTTCACCCGGGAGCCCCGTCCCCGGCCCCGACCACCATCCACGGCCGGCCCTGCACGCGCGTCAGAAAAACGGTGACGGTCGGCCCGCCTGGCGTCATCCTGAGGCGGCGACGGAACTCGTCGGGATCCACGGCTGAGCCACGCTTCTTGACCACGGCCGCGCCCGCGCCCAGCTCCCTCAGCCAGCGGTTGAGCGTCTTGAGATGGAAGGGCCCATGCCGCAGCACCGCCCAGCCGCGGGCGAAGGGGGTCTCCACCGGCTGTTCGGCCGTCAGGTAGGCAATGGTGGGGTCGAGCTGAGCCGCGCCGAGCTGCGCCGCCAGGTGCTGCACCAGCGTGGCCCGGATCACAGCCGCGTCTGGCTCGTACAGCCAGGCCAGCGGCGGGCTGATCGGGATCGGGTGCAGCGCGGCGTTGCTGTCCAGATGGTGCGGGCCGGGCAACAGCGTCGCCCGCCGGGCCGCGCCGGTGCGCAGCGCGCCGAAGCGCAGCAGCGCCTCCTTCATCTGTCCGCGCTCGGAGATGAACTCCACTTCGGCGTTAAAGGGGATGTCCTCGTCCGCGATGCCGGGCAGGGTTTTGACGGCCAGCGTGGGGATGTGCGCCAGCAAGGTCAGCACGGCCGAAAGGGGCGGATCCATGGCGTCCAGCCGGAAGATGCGCTGTTCGCCCGCGCGGCGGCTGGGGTCGACGAAGGCAGCGAGGAGGCCCTCACCCCAGCCCTCTCCCAGGGGGAGAGGGGGTGCGCCCTCACCCCAGCCCTCTCCCAGGGGGAGAGGGGGCGCGCCCTTGCCCTGGCCCGCTTCCAGGGGGAGAGGGGGCGCGCCCTCACCCCAGCCCTCTCCCACGGGGAGA
>JAJTXO010000475.1 GCA_021463315.1 Caldilineales bacterium
GCCGCTGGCCGCGCGGAAGCCGCTCTTGAGCGCCGCGCCATAGCCGCGGTTGGCCGGGTGCTGCTCCAGGCGCACTCCGGCCGTGCCGCGCACGATCTCTGCTGTGCGGTCGGTCGAGCCATCGTCCACCACGATCAGCTCCAGCCGATCTACACCCACCGACTGCAAGGCCGGCTGCACTGCCAAGACCCGCTGCATGATGGCTGCAATGCCACCCTCTTCGTTCAAGGCCGGAATAACCACTGAAAGCGTCGCCATACGTCCTTCTAAATCCCTTCAATTTCTCCTCAAACAGCTACGATCCACCAGCAAGTTTACGTTGAAGCGGCGACGGCAGGGGTGCTGGGACTAAAGACATGTGCGAACATTGTAAACCCCCAGATCAGGTTGTCGGACTTTCAAGGCACAGGCCCGCTGGCAACGCCGCGCAGCGCCTGGCTTCTGGGATCAATCCTGGATTTTACTCGCGACTATTACAAGCAGTATTGTCAGCATCATGTCCTGGTGATTATTATACGTTATACGTAGGACGTCAACTTTTCTGGGTATTATTCATGGATAATTTAACCACAATTTGCTTACAATTTTGCAAGGCCCTCGGATGACGCCCGCCGCGCGCAAAAAAAAGCCTTTCGCCGGACGATATGTCCGGCGAAAGGCCTCCTGGCCTGCTCTCTTTCGTCTGGATCAGCGGATTACGCCCAGCTCCCGGCCGACCAGGGCAAACAGTTCCAGCCCGCGCTCCAGGTCTGCCTGGCTGTGCGCGGCCGAGATCATGACGCGGATGCGGGCCAGGCCGCGCGGCACGGTGGGGAAGGTGATGGCGGTGCCGAACACCCCTTCCTCGTAGAGCCGCCGGCTGAACTGCTGCGCCAGCTTCTCCTCGCCCAGCATCACCGGGGTGATGGGGGTCTGGCTGATGCCGATGTCGAAGCCCAGGCGCTGCATCTCCGCCTTGAAGAAACGCGCGTTGGCCCACAGCCGATCCACCAGCTCGGTGCTTTCGGAGAGGATCTCGACCGCCTCGATGCAGGCGGCCACGTCGGGCACGGTCATGGCGCTGGAGAAGAGGATCGGCCGGCCGCGCTGCTTGAGCCAGTCCACCAGGGTTTGAGAGCCCGCCACGATGCCGCCCACCACGCCGAAGGCCTTGCTCAGGGTGCCGATCTCCACGTCGACGCGGCCGTGCAGGCCGAAGTGATCGACGATGCCGCGGCCGCCGCGGCCCAGCACCCCCTCGCCGTGCGCGTCGTCGACGATGGTGATGGCGTTGAACTCCTCGGCCAGCTCGACGATCTGCGGCAGCGGCGCGATATCGCCGTCCATGCTGAAGACGCCGTCGGTGATGATGAACAGGCGCTGGTATTGGCCGTAGTTCATCTCCAGCACATCGCGCAGCGATCTGGGATCGGCGTGCTCGTAGATAGTGCGCGCGGCCTTGGTCAGCCGGGTGCCGTCGATGATGCTGGCGTGGTTCAGCCGGTCGCTGATGATCAGGTCGTTGTCGCCGATCAGCGCGGGGATGGCGCCGATATTGGCCGAGAAGCCGCTCTGAAAGGTGATCGCCGCCTCAGCGCCTTTGAACTCGGCCAGCTTGCGCTCCAGCGTCTCGTGCAGGGTCATGGTGCCGGCGATGGTGCGCACCGCGCCCGGCCCGACGCCATAGCGGTCGATGGCATCCTTGGCTGCCTGGGTGATGCGCGGGTGGTTGGCCAGCCCCAGGTAGTTGTTGGAGCAGAAGTTGAGCACCCTCTTGCCATCGACGACCAGCCATGCACCCTGCGGCGAGTCCAGCGTGCGGATATTGGTGTACCGTCCCACCTGCCGCAGCTCGTCCAACTCATCGGCCAGCCAGCCGAGTTTGTTCGTGTTGTGCTTTGCCATCTGCAACTCCTTGTCTCCTTGTCTACTTGCCTACTTGCCTACTTGCCTACCTGTCTACTTGTCTACTTGTCTACTTGCCTACTTGCCTACTTGCCTACCTGTCTACCTGCCTACCCAACCTACCCCTCCCCCACAAACATCACCACCTTGCCGCTGGCGCCGCCGTTCATCACCTGGATAGCCTCTTCCCACTGATCCAGGGTAAAGCGGTGCGTCACCACCGGCCACAGATCCACCGCGCCAGCCTCCAGCAGCCCGCGGATGCGATACCAGGTATCCCACAGCTTGCGGCCGGCGATGCCATAGACGGTGGCGCCTTTGAAGATGATGGCGCTGTTGATGTCGAAGCCAATGGTGCCGGGCGCCAGCCCCAGCAGCGCGGCCGTGCCGCCGTCGCGCAGGGAGCGAAAGCCCTGGTCGATGGCTGACTGGGCGCCGCTCATCTCCAGCAGCACGTCTACGCCATCGCCGCCGGTGCTTTGGCGAATGGCATCGACCACATCGACCTCAGCCACGTTGAGCGCGTGGGTGGCGCCCAGTTGCTGGGCCAACCGCAGGCGGTACGGGCTGATGTCGGTGGCGTAGATCGCGCCCGCGCCCGCGGCCTTGGCCACGGCTACGGTCATCAAACCCACCGGCCCGCAGCCGGTGATCAGCACTCGCCTGGCGGTCAGGTCGGTGGCGAAGGCGGTATGCACCGCATTGCCGAAGTTCTCCAGCAGGCTGGCGATCTCCGGCGCCATGTCTGGCGGGTTGAGCCACAGATTGTAGGCCGGCATGGCGATGTATTCGGCCCAACAGCCGTCCCGATCGACCCCGATGATGCGCGTGTTTTGGCAGATATGGCCGTTGCCGGTGCGGCACTGGGCGCAGTGGCCGCAGGTGATGTGGCTTTCGGCCGAGACGAAATCGCCCTCCTTGACCTCGGTGACATCGCGGCCGATCGCCGCCACGTGGCCGCAGAACTCGTGGCCTACTACCAACGGTGGCCGGATGCGCTTGCGCGCCCACTCGTCCCATTTGTAGATGTGCAGGTCGGTGCCGCAGATCGAGGTGGCGCGCACCTTGATCAAGGCCTCGCGCGGGCCGATCTTGGGAACCGGAACCTCGCCCAGCGCCAGGCCGGGCGCCTGTTCTGGCTTGATGATAGCTTTCATCGTCTTTGACATGGGGTCGCTCCTGGACTCGCTGCTTACCGTCGCCGGGCTTGCTGCGCGCATATGCCCGGCGTCTGCGCTGGCGACGGCGCCTTTGCCGCCGCATGGCGTGCATTATAGCGCTGAAAGGCCGTTTTCGACAAGGACGCAGGCCAGGATTCCTTGTCCAAGCCGACGGATGATGCTACAATGCCAGACGCCTGACGATCGTTCAACCCACGATGCTTCGCGCCGCCGCAGCATCGGCCTGATGCTCCCGATCGCGCCACAGGACCCGCTGGCATGACCGCCCTTTCCTCAACCATGACCACAACCCCATCCTCACCCCAACGGATTGCGCTCATCGGCTACCGCGGCCAGCTTGGCCGCGCTTTGCTGGATGCGCTGGCCGGCCGGCAGGTGCTGGCCCTGGACTATCCTGAAGTCGACATGACCAAGCCGGGCATCGTCGAACAGATCGCCGACTTCGGCCCTGAGTTGGTGCTCAACGCGGCGGCCTGGACCAACGTGGACGGCGCGGAGGAGACGCCCGACGCCTGCTATGCGGTCAACGTCACCGGCGTGCAGCATCTGGCCAGCGCCTGTCAACGCAGCGGCGCCGCGTTGCTGCACGTCAGCACCAACGAGGTCATTCCCGGCGAGCCGGCCCGCTTCTACCGCGAGTGGGACGCAACCGCGGCCCGCAGCGGCGTCTATGCCCGCAGCAAGGAGGCGGCCGAGAAGGCCATCATCGGCCTGCTGGCCGGCCGCTTCTACATCGTGCGCACGGCCTGGCTGTACAACCGCGGCGGCGCCAACTTCAACGCCAAGATCATCGCTGCGGCCGAAAAACATGGCAGCCTGCGGGTGGTGGCCGACGAGTTCGGCAACCCGTCGGCCGGCACGAC
>JAJTXO010000476.1 GCA_021463315.1 Caldilineales bacterium
ACCGGGGTCGAGACTTCCGAAGTCTGCGCAGGTTTGTTCAAAACGGGCTCACAGTCCATAAGACTTCGGAAGTCTTCCCCAATCTATTGAGATGATACCTTTTCTACAACCGGGATGACGACCACCCCATGGCTCTACGGGGTCAGGTATTCATCTGGGGCCAGTACCTTACCGTCCAGGTGGCCACGGAGCGGGCGTAGCCGTTGCTGATGACATAGGTTCCATACGCCACTCGCGCGTCCGGCGCGTTGGCATTGCCGGTGGGCCAGACGGCGTAGCTGGCCCAGTCAATGGTGACCCGCACCGTTCGGCCGTCGATGATCTCCGCCCTGCCACCTCTGGTCGTTGTCACCGCAACCACTTGCAGGCTCTCCGGTCCAGGGCCGCTGTCGTTGTCGAGCACCGAAATGTCAACGGAGCGCACCTGGGCCATGAGCCGGTGTTCGTCCTCACGCGCAATGGGATGGTGGTGATGTCCTCTGCCTGAAACTGAGAATGGAAAGGCGCTGGCAAGCATGATCAAGACTACCGTCATAGTGTACATGGCTCCTCTTCCTTGCTTGAGACTCTGAATGGAGATGGTTGGCAGCCCTCGACTGCACACCATGCACCAGGCTGAAGTTCATGGCTGCATGACCGGCCAGTACCAGACAGTCCAATGCGTTCGGCGCACCGCTGCGCCATCGCTGACCAGGTATGTTCCATGCGCCAAGCGATATTCGAGCTTGCCCCCACTGACCCGCGACCAGTCAAGATACACCCGTACCAGCGTGCCATCGATCAGCTCGGCCCTGCCGCCCTCGACCACGGACAACGAAACCACGTGAAGGGCATCGCCATCGACATCCACGTCGTTGGCCAGCACGGGGATGTCAACACTCGCGGCCGGGTTGAATACGAGGACCCGGTGGTCGTCGCTAGCTATCGGCGGATGATTGCGCAGCGCGGCAAAGGGTGCAAGCAGCGTAGCAATCAGGATCAAGTTGAGCAGCATGCCAGACACGGCGCATTTCCTCCTGTAGCTTTGGCGTAGGCGCCGGGCGCTTTCAGCGGCGCACGACGCCTGACTGCAACGATCTCATTTAACAGGATTTATGCATCGATTGATAGCCGTTTGCGATACCAAAACCGATAGTATTGTGATATAATCCAATCGTTGCGGCCCCGAAGAACCATCAGGTCACCGTAGTGGAACAGCGTTGACGGGTGCGAGGTGCAATCCCTGCGGGAGAATTATGCATGGCTGACAAAAGCAGTTTCGGCCAGTGGCTCAAACAACGGCGCAAGGCGCTGGGGCTGACGCAGAAAGCCCTGGCGCAGAGGGCGGGCTGCGCCGAGATTTCGCTGCGCAAGATCGAAGCCGGCGATCTGCAACCGTCCGCGTCGCTGGTCGCAGCCCTGGCCGCTGCGCTCGACGTGGCCGACGCCGATCTGCCCGGCCTGCTGTCCCTGGCGCGCGGCGCAGATGGCGACTTTTCTACCCGGGCGCGCCTGCTGCGGCCCCAGCGCCCCAACAACCTCCCCGCCCAACTCACCCCGCTCATCGGCCGCAAACGGGACATCACCGCGGTGCGCAAACGGCTGCTCTCCGACGACGCGCGGCTGATCACCCTCCTTGGTCCGCCCGGCGTCGGCAAAACGCGGCTCTCCCTGGCCGTAGCCGAGGAGGTGCTGGAGCAGTTCGAGCACGGCGCCTTCTTCGTGCGACTGGGGCCGATCACCGACCCCGACCAGGTGGCGGCAGCCATTGCCCAGGCGCTGGGGGTGCAGATGAGCAGCCCCAACCCGCCGGAGCTGCAACTGCGCGCGTATCTTGAGGAGAAGCACCTGCTACTGGTGCTGGACAACTTCGAGCAGATCATCGCGGCCGCGCTGTTGGTGGACGACCTGCTGCGCCGCTGCCCCTGGCTGCACATGCTGGTGACCAGCCGCCAGCCGCTGCGCCTGCGCGGCGAACGGCAGATGACCGTTCGCCCCCTGGATCTGCCGTTCGCGCAGCCAGGCGCCAGCCGGCTGACGGGGGACGACGCGCTGCGCTACGCGGCCGTGGCGCTGTTCGCCGACCGGGCCGAGGCGGTGCAGCCCGACTTCGCGGTCGACGACGACAACGCCGCGGCTGTGGCCGAGCTGTGCCGCCGGCTGGACGGCCTGCCGCTGGCCATCGAACTGGTGGCGGCGCGCGTCAAGCTGCTGCCGCCGGCCGAGCTGCTGCAGTGGCTGCACGGGTCGTGGCTGCTCTCGACCGACGGCCTGCGCGACGTGTCGGCGCGCCAAAAGACGCTGCGCGGCGCCATCGACTGGAGCTACAAGCTGCTCACCCCGGTCGAGCAGACCCTCTTCACGTGTCTCGCGGTGTTCGTGGGCGGCTGCACGCTGGAGGCAGCGGAGATGATGTGCGAGGATGTGCTGTCGCCGGGGCAGGTCCTCGCCAGCATTGCTTCGCTGCTGGACAAGAGCCTGTTATCTCGTGAGGCTGGTTTGCACGGCGAGCAGCGCTATTTCATGCTGGAAACGGTGCGTGAGTTTGGCCTGGAGCGGTTGGCGCTAAGCGACCAAGTCGAGACGCAACAGAGACAGCACGCTGATTGCTTTTTGCGGATTATCGAGAGAATCGAACAAACTGACGCCGACCCCAATTGCGTTAGGCTGTATGGCCGGATTGACGACGACATCCACAACATTCGTTCTGCGCTGGCATGGATGGAGGCGCACGACGTTCAGGCTGCGCTCTTGCTGGCTGCGTGTGTACTGGGTTGGCAGCGCGAACGAGGGTTGATCACCGAAGGAAGGCGCCTGATCCATGAAGTACTCGCATTGCCTGCTGCCTCTGCCCCGACAATTCCAAGGGTCAAAATGCTGTTGATGGCGGCATTTCTATTATCGTCCGTCAACAAAATCGCTGAGGCTCAGGCCTATGCTCAGGAAGGCCTGGATATCAGCAGAAAGCTGGCATACAGCAAAGGAAAAGCGGATGCGCTGGTTCGCCTCGGGCGAATTGCGCACATCGGCTGGTACGACCAGGAAGTTGCTCGCAGCTATTATGAGGCAGCTCTTGCCGATTACCGAACGCTGGGTGACCTGAGCGGTATCTGCTACACGCTGGTCGTATCCAGTGAACTAGCCTTGCTACGAGGGGAATATGGTGAGGCGCGCATGTTCGCTGAGGAATGCCTCACAGTTGCGAAGTTGGGGGGCGTGTCGTTTCCGTGGCCGCTTGCCACTCTGGCCACACTGGCATTGGGTGAAGGCGATCTGCACGGGGCACGATTGCTCAACGAGCAACGATTGGCATCCGATCGGTTGATCAAGTCCAGGAGCAGCTTGGTCTATACACTCATCGAGTTAGGCAAGGTCTGTACGCTTCAACAGGATTTCCTTGCGGCTAACGCCTATCTTGGCGAGGCGTTTGAACTCGGGCAGCAAATGGGTGAGGACTGGCTGAGTGGATGCAACGTCTACCGGGCAGCGCTGGCGCATGCGCAAGGCGACTATGTCGGCGCAATCAGATACTACCGTGACGGTTTGGAGGGAGCGAAAGAATACCGCTGGGTTTGGGGTCCGTGTCTTCTGGGGTTGGCCGGTTTAGCTGCTACACTCGGCCAGTACGAACTGTCCGCCAGACTGATAGGGGTTGCTAAAGCCGGAGATGCCACAAGCTATCGCTTGATGCTTGATGAACAGGACACTCTCAGCCGGCTCACCCTCGCGGGCCGAGCGCGCCTTGGGGAGGAGTCGTTCGACGCCGCGTGGAATGAAGGCCGGACACTCACCTTTGAGCAGGCAACGGAAGAGGCGATCTCCATCCTAGAAATAGTGCAGTTCGACCGCGCAAGCTCCTCCCAATCAGTGATCATCTAGGATTGGACTTCTCGCCGGCCAAGCATGATCAGCGCTTCCAGATCTTCGACATCTTCGGGGCT
>JAJTXO010000477.1 GCA_021463315.1 Caldilineales bacterium
TATCATCTCAATAGATTGGGGAAGACTTCCGAAGTCTTATGGACTGTGAGCTCGTTTTGAACAAACCTGCGCAGACTTCGGAAGTCTCGACCCCGGTTTATTGAGATGACAAGCCTCGGCTCATTGACCAACCTGCACTTCTGACGTACAATATGGCTATGACCATCGATGCTAAGCTTTATCGTGCTGCACTTGAGGAATATCGACAGTGGAACGAAGCCGACTTGAGGGCGCGAATTAGGAATGCACCCGATCGCGATCCAGGTACGGGCCTACGGGAGTTCCATGAGCTTTGGGAGCTTGCTCGGTCAATGGGTGTCAAACCAAGCCGTAATCAGCGTCAATATAAGCTCGAAGCGCTGGATCGATATTATGAACGTGTGAAGAAGCTGGAGGCATGGAGACAAGTCCGTGGACAGACAACTTAGAGATGCACTTGAGCAAGTCATCAATTATCTTGACGCCAACGGACTCCGCTATGCTATCGTAGGAGGAATCGCGCTTTCCTACTGGAACGTGTCCCGGTTTACTTACGACATCGACATCAAGCTCCTGGATGAGTTACAGGTCTGGGTATGTACAGCAGAGGATTTGATCATCCAAAAAGTAGTGGCCAGTCGCGAGAAAGACTGGCCAGACGTTGAAGCATTGCTGATCGAACAATGGCACACACTTGATCAATCCTACGTAGAGGACTGGTTGTCCCAATTCTCTGATGCGTTGGAGACTCCAGAGTTGCTTTCTCGCTATCTTTCTCTACGGGGGAAGATTCAGCGCATAATCGAGTAATCGGGGGGCGATACTGCATGGATTCGTTGCTGTTCAAGCGTCCGGCGCCGATGACTGGATAGTTACATGATTGCAACATCAACCATGCACCAACATACCCAGGCGTTGCTGGAGATCGACGATGTCTCGAAATCCTTCGGCGACACGCGTGTGCTGCAAGGCGTCTCGTTCGAGGCGGCGCGCGGCGAGATCATCTGCCTGCTGGGGCCGTCGGGCTGCGGCAAGACGACCCTGCTGCGCATCGTGGCCGGGCTGGAGCAGGCCGACGCCGGCCAGGTGCTGCTCGACGGCCGCACGCTGGCGGGCGTTCCGGTCCATCGACGCGGCTTCGGCTTCATGTTCCAGGACTACGCCCTCTTCCCCCATCGCAACGTCTACGACAACGTGGCCTTTGGCCTGCGCATGGCCGGCCAGAGCAAGGCCGCGCGGCACAGCCGGGTGATGGAGGTGCTCGCGCTGGTGGAGCTGGCCGGCCTGGAGACGCGGCGGGTGCATGAGCTTTCCGGCGGCCAGCAACAGCGGGTCGCGCTGGCCCGCAGCCTGGCCCCGCAGCCCGCGCTGCTGCTGCTGGATGAGCCGCTGGGCTCGCTGGACCGCACCCTGCGCGAGGAGCTGCTGGGGGAGCTGCGGCGCATCCTCAAGCAGACGCCGGCCGGGCCGGGCGGCGAGCGCGGCATCACGTCGATCTATGTCACCCACGACCAACAGGAGGCCTTCGCCATCGCCGACCGGGTGGTGATCATGAACGCCGGCCGCATCGAGCAGATCGACACGCCGCTGGCCATCTATCGTCAGCCGGCCAGCCCCTTCGTGGCCCGCTTCCTGGGCATGCACAATCTCTTGCCCAGCCAAATCGTGGCCGGCGCGCCGGAATGGCTGGTCGCCACGCCGGTGGGGCTGTTGCGCTGCACCGCAGGCCCGGCCGGCGCGCTGGCCGACGCCAGCCTGTGGGCGCTGATACGGCCCGACGCCGCCCGCCTGGCTGGCCCCGCGGCCGGCGAAGCTGAGAATCTGATCCAGGGGCGTCTGCTGGAGCTCTCCTTCCGCGGCAGCCAGGTGAAGATCGCGCTGGGCTACGGGGATGGCCAGCGGCTGGTGTTCGATCTGCCCGGCGCGGCCGCGGCCGAGCTGCCCCCCGCGGGCGAGGCCCTGCAACTGGCGCTGGCGCCGGAAGGGATCAGCCTGCTGGCAAGGACCCCTTAAGCACGGCAGCTTTCGGGGGAGATGCCCCCAATACGAACGTGCGTTCTATGAATTTGACAATCCGATCCTTCTGACGTATACTCAGCGCGCTATCGACAGCGCAGCGGTCTGGATCATTAAGGCACGAACGTTCAGGATTGTCACAGCAAGCAAGGCCGTTGCGGCGCCCCTCTTCCCGGGAGATCCGCAACTTTCCGTCCTTCATCATTCACACTCCCCCTGATTTGTGCATCCAGGCTCCCGCCGCTTATCTACCAAACGAAGGAGCCAAGCCATGTTCAGCAAGACCATCGTCGTGGGGTACTTGGGTCGCGACCCAGAGCTGCGTTTCACCCCCAGCGGCCAACAGGTGTGTTCATTCTCTGTGGCTACCAGCCGCAGTTGGACCGATCAGAGCGGGCAGCAGCAGGAGAAGACCACCTGGTTTCGCGTGACCGCCTGGGGCAAGCTGGGCGAGCTGTGCAACCAGTACCTGTCCAAGGGGCGGCTGGTGCTGGTCGAAGGCGAGGTTGACGCCTCAGCCTGGACCGGCCAAACCGGCGAGCCGCGGGCCAGCCTGGAGATCAACGCGCGCAACGTGCGTTTCCTGGGCGGCCGGGACATGGTGGGCGGTCCTATGACTGCCCGCCCTGGCAGCCCCGCGGAGGCGCCCGCCATGGAAGAGGAGGACATCCCCTTCTAACCCAGACGGCTGGTATCATCTCAATTGGGGGAGACTTCCGAAGTCTTATGGACTGAGAGCCCGTTTTGAACAAACCTGCGCAGACTTCGGAAGTCTCGACCCCGGTTTTTGAGATGACACATTGGGGGAGACTTCCGAAGTCTTATGGACTGAGAGCCCGTTTTGAACAAACCTGCGCAGACTTCGGAAGTCTCGACCCCGGTTTTTGAGATGACACCAGACGGCTGTTTTTTGTAAAAGGCCATGAAAACGAGGTTCCAGCGCTTGACGCTGCTCTTGAGTTGTGGTAAGATCGAGACATAACGTTTCCTACCACTCACAAGCGCCTCTGTCAGGCCAGGAGTAACCTATGAACCGCAGCTCGCGTCGATGGGCCTTAGTGGCTTTGTTGGTACTGGTTGTGCTTGTTATGGCAGCTTGCCAGCGCGACCGGCCGGCCGCGCAGCAAGAGGGATGGACCACGCCAGCCGCCGGGACGGCGCTGCCGCCGGCCGCCATGGATGGCGTCTCCCCTGCTGTGACGGCTGTGACGGCGGGGACAGCCGTGGCGGTTCTGCCGCCGCCCAGCGGCTTTGTCACCAGCACCCAGCCCGCGCCGGCCGCGCCAGTGATCGTAACCGCGGTCACGCCGGGGGCGTCGGTGATGCAAGTGGGCGCCACCTACGGCTATGTGGTCAAAGCTGACGACACCCTCTACTCCATCGCGCTGTTGAACAACACCGATGTGGAGACGATTCGCCGCCTGAACAACCTGCCCGATGACACCATCCAGGTGGGACAGGTTCTGATCGTTCCTGGTGCTGGCGAACCGACAGCCACCCCCGGCGCGGGCGATGCCACCGCGGTTGCGCAAGCCACACCGGAGGCCGTGATCCACGTCGTCGGAGCTGGCGAAAACCTGAGCAGCATTGCCGCGCAGTACAACGTTGGTTGGGCGGAGATTGCCACAGCCAACAATATCGCCTCCCCCTACACCATCTATCGCGGCCAGCGCCTGACGATTCCGGGCGTGGCGCCGACGCCCCAGCCCACCGCTGAGGTGACGAAGCATGTGGTGGCGGCTGGCGAGACCCTGTTGGCCATTGCCTTGCAGTACAACACCACTGTCCAGGCCATCATGCAGGCCAACAATCTGAGCGATCCCAATATGCTGGAGGTCGGCCAGGAGCTGGTCGCGCGAGAGGCGCTCGCCGATCTTCACCGCGAACGTCATGGCCGTGTAGGTCTCGACCGAGCCGAT
>JAJTXO010000478.1 GCA_021463315.1 Caldilineales bacterium
GCCCGAGCAGGCGGAGGCGGGCACGGTCAGAGACCGGCCCGAGCAGGCGGAGGCGGGCACGGTCAGAGACCGGCCCGAGCAGGCGTCTCCTCTGGCTCCCTCTCCCTCGGAGGGAGAGGGCTGGGGTGAGGGGGACTCCCTTCCCCTCACCCTCGCCTGGCAAGCCCTCCAACCCATCGACTTCGACTACAACGTCTTCATCCACGCCCTGGACGCGGCCGGCAACCGGGTGGCGCAGTGGGACGGCCAGCCGCTGCGCGAGGGCGAGCCGGCGCCCATGACCACCTGGGGCGTGGGAGAGATCGTCAGCAGCGTCTATCGGCTGGAACTGGACCCGGCCGCCGCGCCGGTGCAGCGGGTGCTGGTGGGGCTGTACAACTGGCAGACGGGCGAGCGCCTGTTGGTGAACGGCGGCGACAGCGTGACGCTGGAGGTGGGACCATGACGAGCGCGCTGGACACCGGTCACCCTGAGGCTTGGCGAAGGGTCTCGGCCGAAACGGAGAGGGATGCTTCGGCGGCCCTCAGCGTGACAGGCGAGAGGGATGCTTCGGCGGCCCTCAGCATGACAGATGGGAGGGATGCTTCGGCGGCCCTCAGCGTGACAGATGGGAGAGATGCTTCGGCGGCCCTCAGCATGACAGATGGGAGGGATGCTTCGGCGGCCCTCAGCATGACAGGCGAGAGGGATGCTTCGGCGGCCCTCAGCATGACAGGACGCGGAACGGGCTGGGTGCATGGGCTGTTGGTGGTGCTGCTGTGCGCGCTGGCGGCCGCGCCGCTGCTCAAGCCGGGCTATTTCTGGGGCGCGCACGACGCGCGCCACGATGTCTATTTCATCTTCGAGTATCTGCGCGGCATCCAGGGGGGCGATTGGCTGGCCCGCTGGTCGCCCGATTTCTCCTGGGGCTACGGCTATCCCTTCTTCCTGATCTATGGGCCGTTCACCTCCTTCCTGGGCGCGTTGCTGGTCGGCTTTCTGGACTTCGGCTATACGCAGGCGGTGGAAGCGCTCTTTGCCGCGGCCATCGTCGCCTCTGGACTGGCCATGTACGGCTACGTGCGCTCCTGGCTGGGGCGCAACGCCGGGCTGGTCGCGGCCGTGGCCTACGTCTTCCTGCCCTATCGGCTGGTCGAGATCTATGTGCGCGCCAGCCTGGCCGAATATGTCGCGCTGATGTGGCTGCCGCTGATCCTCTGGTCTGTCCGCGCCGCCTTCCAGTCCACGCGCCCCACTCCCCACTCCCCACTCCCCATTCCCCACTCTCAATTCTCCATTCTCCCCTTGATCGCCACCGCCCTGACCTATGCCGGTCTGATGATCACCAGCAACCTGGTGGCGCTGATCTTCACCCCGCTGCTGGCGCTCTATTGCCTGCTGCTGCTGCTCAACCGCATCGACGAGGAGCAGCCGCTGCGCCGGCTGTCCAGGGAATCGTTCTTTCCGCTGATCGCCAACGCCCTGCGCATCAGCGCTGCCCCGCTGCTGGGCCTGCTGCTGGGGCTGCTGCTCAGCGCCTTCTTCTGGATCCCAGCCTTGAGCGAGGGCGCGCTGGTCAACCAGGATCAATGGTACGGCGGCTACTATGATCCGGAGCTGCATTTCGTCTATCCGCACCAACTGTTGGAGCCGGGCTGGGGCTTTGGCATCAGCCAGCCGGGGCCGGACGATGTGCAGCAGGGCGCGCTGAGCTTTCAGTTGGGCGTCGCACCGCTGGTGCTGGCCGCGCTGGCGCTGCTGGGGCTGGCCGCGCTGCCGGCCGGCCGGCGGCGCGAGCTGCTTCTGCTGTTGGGCTGGCTGGTCCTGGCCATCTTTCTGATGCTGCCCATTTCGGCCTGGGCCTGGCGCCACGTGGGTTTCGTCAGCTTCGCCCAGTTCCCCTGGCGCTGGCTGATGATCGCCGCGCTGCCGCTGGCCGTGCTGGCTGGCAGCGCGGCCCTGCTGGGCGGCCCGCTCAGCAGAAGCCTCTACCCGACGGCAGCGCTGGGGTCGCCCGGCCGCGGCCTGCGCCAGCCCGAGGCGCCAGCCAACAACGGGCTGAATCTCTCCACCCTGCTGCTGGCGCTGCTGCTGATCCTGGGCAGCTATCCTGCTCTGCGGGCCGAGGTCATCGATCCCACGGCGCAGCAGGGGCCGGTCAGCTTCGCCGCGCTGATGCGTTTCCAGCAGAGCAGCAACGAGATGACCGGCGCGCCGCAGTGGGTCGATCTCAGCCAGCGCCCCCTGTGGTCGGACATGGCCGAGCTCTACGTGCAGGCCGACGCGCCGCCGCTGGCTCCCGACGCCAGCAAGGCCGAGATCGACGCCGCCATCGCCCGCCAGGCCGCGGCCGTCACCAGCAAGGTGGACTATCGGCTGATGCCCCAGAACGAGACGCTGGCAGTGTGGAGCCAGGAACTGGGCGCGGCGCATGAACGTCTGTGGGTGCATGCCGGCGCGCCGGGCCAGGAGATCGTCTTCAACATCGCCTGGTTCCCCGGCTGGCGGGCCTATCTGCTGGATGGCGAGACGGGGCCTATTGTCGCGGAGCTGCCGGTGACGCGCGAGGATGGGCCGCTGGCGCGCGTTGTGGTGTCTGTGCCCGAGGGCGAGCACACCATTCTGCTGCGCTTCGAGGACACGCCGGTGCGCACGGTGGGCAAAGCCGTGAGCGCGATCGGGCTGTTGGCGCTGCTGGGGCTGTTGTTGATGGCCGTATGGGTGAAACGCAATGCGTAACACGTGACACGTGACACGTAACCCGGAATCGCGGGCTGCGGCTGTGAGGATGAAGCAGGCGTTACGCAGCCCATCGCCCGGAATCCAGAATCAGCAGGACTTACGCAAAATGTTGGTCGAGTAGGCCCGGTGGGCTCGATACGCTATGTTTGCGCCTGCAATCGCCCTGTCTTTGGCCGCTACTCAACCCACCGGGCCGTATCGAGACCCGTTTTGCGTAAGTCCTGTTTAGAAAATAGCTCGCCGCTCGGGCCGGTCTCCGACCGAGCCCGCTCGTTTTCATCGATGGTTGTGCGCCCGTCGCATGGATGTCTGATCAGTAGTTCACGCTTCTCACGCAAAGACGCCAAGAGCGCCAAGAGGATCTCCTTTCTTTTGCGGTCTTTGCGCCTTTGTGTGAGCCAAAATCGTGAAGTACTGAGAATAGCAGATCTCAAATCTGGGTTACGAGTTACGTGTTACGCAACGTACACCCAAAGAACACAAGACAGACATTTCCGAGTTGCGCATCACATCTCACGAACTATGATCGACGAATCCGAAGTCGCGGCCATTGCCGCCCTGCACGGCCAGCCCTTGCGCCGCCAGATCGAGTGCGAGATCGGCGAAGAGCTCTTTGTCAACCGCTTTATGCGCGCCAGCGACCGGCGCGGCGAGGTGGTGTTGGTCATCGAGCGGCCCAGCGGCGGTCTGCTGCTGCACCGCAAGGCCCATTACGCGGCCGAGCACTTCCGTCTGCCCACCGGCGGCGTCAACCTGGGCGAGCCGGTGTTGGCCGCCGCGCTGCGCGAGACGGCCGAGGAGACCGGTTTGCAGGTGGCCGTACAGCGCTTCATGGCGGTGATCGACTATACGCTGCGCTTCGACGCCATCCGGCTGCCCTTCGTCTCCTACCTCTTCCACCTGCGCGAGACCGGCGGCCGGCTCAGCCTGGACGGCGGCGAGGTCGCGGCTTTTCGTGAGTGTACGCCGGCCGATCTGCCAGCCATCGCGGCCGCGCTGCGCAGCATCCTCGGCCAGCGCGGCTACTGGGGCCGCTGGCGCGCCCTGGCCCACGATGTCGCGGCCGAGGCGTGGGCGGCAGACGGTGATCGGTGAGTTGAGGAATGGAGAATGGAGAATGGAGAATGGAGAATGGAGAATGGAGAATGGAGAATGGAGAATGGAGAATGGAGAATGGAGA
>JAJTXO010000479.1 GCA_021463315.1 Caldilineales bacterium
TGCGTCGGCCCGGCTGTTTGTTGGCGGATGCTGCGTCCAGCTACAGGATCTGCGCCAGGAACAGCTTGGTGCGATCTTCCTGCGGCGCGCTGAAGATCTGCTCAGGGGGGCCCTGCTCCACGATCACCCCTTGGTCGAAGAAGATCATGCGATCGGCCACCTCGCGGGCGAAGCCCATCTCGTGGGTCACAACCAGCATGGTCATGCCGCTCAGCGCCAGCTCCTTCATCACGTCCAAGACCTCTTTGATCATCTCCGGGTCCAGCGCGCTGGTGGGCTCGTCGAAGAGCATGATCTTGGGCTGCATGGCCAGCGAGCGGGCGATGGCGACGCGCTGCTGCTGGCCGCCGGAGAGCTGGCCCGGGTATTTCTGCGCCTGCTCGGGGATGCCCACCCGCTCCAACAGCTCCATGGCGATGGCCTCAGCCTTGGCCTTGGGCCATTTGCGCACCCAGATCGGCGCCAGGGTGATGTTGTCGATCACCTTGAGGTGGGGGAACAGGTTGAACTGCTGAAAGACCATGCCCACCTCGCTGCGGATGGCCTCGATGTTGCGCACGTCGTCGGTGAGCTCGATGCCATCCACGACGATGACGCCCTGTTGGTGATGCTCCAGCCGGTTGATGGTGCGGATAAAGGTGGACTTGCCCGATCCGGACGGCCCAAAGATCACCACCACCTCCCCCTTGCGCACCGTCACACTGACGCCGCGCAGCGCGTGGAAATCGTCGTACCACTTGTGGACATCGCGGCAGATGATGATTTCGTCTGAATTTGCAGGGATTTGAGCGGACATAGCAGTACTCGTTGAACGATGGGTGACGTAACACGTAATGCGTAACTCGTAACTCGTAACCCGGAAAAGGGCGTCCGTGATGGGCTTTGGCGAGTCTATGCCAACCCGCCAGCCGCGCCGATCATCCAAACACAGTATCATCTCAATAGATTGGGGAGTATCATCTCAATAGATTGGGAAAGACTTCCGAAGTCTTATGGACTGTGAGCTCGTTTTGAACAAACCTGCGCAGACTTCGGAAGTCTCGACCCCGGTTTTTTGAGAAGATACATTGGGGAAGACCTCCGAAGTCTCGACCCCGGTTTATTGAGATGACACCAAACACACGCTTCACATCAACCTCCGGGTTACGGGTTACGCATTACGCATTACGCATTACGAATCACCTCTTCCCCAGCCCTACCGCCGTCTCGATGCGCCGGCTGGCGTAGGCCATGGAAAAGGTAAAAACCCAGAAGACCAGGGCGATGAAGCTGAAGACTTCCTTGTCCAGCAGCAGCCACTGCGGATTGCTGTTGATGATGGCCCGACCAATGGCCAGCAGCTCCAGCAAACCGACGATGACCGCCAGCGTGGTGTCCATGAACAGGGCGATGAACTGGCCGACGATGGCCGGAATCACCACCCGCAACGCCTGAGGCAGCACGATCAGCAGCATGGTCTGCCAGCCGTTGAGGCCCATGGCCTTGGCCGCCTCCACCTGGCCCCGGGGGATCGATTGCAGCCCGCCGCGCACGTTTTCGGCCATATAGGCCGCGGCGAAAAGGGTCATGCCCAGCATCGCCCGCAGCACCCGGTCGATGCGCACCTCAGGCGGCAGAAAGAGCGGCAGCAGGATCGAGGTCATGAAAAGAATGGTCACCAGCGGCACGCCGCGCACCGTTTCGATGAAGACCACGCACATGGCCTTGACCACCGGCAGCGAGCTCTGCCGGCCCAGCGCCAGCAGCACGCCCAGGGGAAAGGAAGCCACGATGCCAACGATGGCCAGCAGGAAGGTGAGCAGCAGACCGCCCCAACGGCCACTCTCCACAAAGGGCAGGAAAGGCGCCACCGCCGCGCTGCGCAGCCCACCCAGCAGCAGCAGGGTGAGCACAAAGGAGATAGCCCAGGCCAGCGCCAACTGGTAGCCCTTGATGCGCAGCCGGCGGCCCAGCAGCAGCCCCAGGCCCACCGCCAGGATATTGCCCGCCAGGCGCAGCCGGCTGGCCAGCGCCAGGTATTCCAGGCTGATCGGCAGAATGGCCAGCAGGCCGTAGCCGATGGCCAACGCCAGCGCGAAGCTGCGCGCCACACCGCCCCAGCGCCCACCGCTGATGCCCATCAGCAAGGAGACCATCGTGACGATGATCCACACCCGCCACATCTGCTCCGCGGGATAGGGCCCCACGGCGTACAGGCGCAGACTCTCCACCACCGGGCTCCAGTCGGCGCTAAACAGAACCCAGCGCCCCAGCGCGAGGCCGATGGCGCCGATGACCACGAAGGAAACCACGGTCAGCAGGGTATTGAGCCACGAACTGAAGAGGTTTTTCTTCAGCCAGCGCGCCGGGCCAGGCCGGGCTGGCGGCGCCGTGAAGCTTTCAACGGCTGTGGTCATGGCTAACGCTCCACCAACTGCACGCGACGATTGTAGAGATTGAGCACGGCCGACGTGAACAGGCTCAGCGCCAGGTAGATGGCCATGATCAACAGAAAGACCGGCACCGCCTGCCCCGCCTGGTTGATGATGGTGCGGCCGACGAAGAACAGGTCGGCATAGCCGATGACAATGGCCAGGCTGGAGTTCTTGGTCAGATTCAGATATTGGCTGATCAGCGGCGGAATGATCACCCGCATGGCCAGGGGCAACACCACCAGGCGCAGCGTCTGGAACGGGCTGAGCCCTAGCGACTTGGCCGCCTCCACCTGCCCTTTCTGCACAGCCAAAATGCCGGCGCGCATCACCTCGGCGATGAACGCGCCGGTGTAGACCACCAGGCCCACCAACAGCGCGGCGAACTCCGGAGTCAGGCGAATGCCCCCCTCGAAGTTGAGGCGACCCATCACCGGCGTGGTGATGCGCATGGGCGCGGCGCCGACCAGGAACCAGCCTGCCAGCGGCACGGCCAGCAGCGCCAACATGCCCACCAGCAGCGGGTAGGTGCTGCGGCCCGTGCGCACCTGGCGGCGCAAGAGAACCCGATGCAGCAGATAGCCCAGCGCCAGGCCAGCCGCCACAAAGACCAGCCAGAGGCCGAAGGTCGCCGTGGGCAGCGGGCCGGCCATGTACAGCCCGCGCTGGCTGATGTAGATCGGGCCGGGCAGGGTCAGCGCCTGTTGCACCGACGGCAGGCGCTGGAAGACGGCAAAGTACCAGATGAAGAGCTGCACCAGCAGGGGAATGTTGCGGATGACGTTGATGTACAGGCCGGCGAGGTTGCTGACCAGCCAGTTGCTGGAGAGCCGGGCCAACGCCGCGACCAGGCCCAGCGCCGTGGCCAGGACGATGCCCACCACCGAAACCTTGATGGTGTTGAGGAAACCAACCCAGAGGGCGCGCGCGAAGGTGTCGGAAGGCGCGTAGGACACCACCGACTCGGCAATGGGAAAGCCGGCCGCGTTGCGCAGGAAGCCGAAGCCAAGCCCCAAACCGCGCGCCTCAGCCGCCTGCAACACGTTGCTGACGAAGAACCAGAGAAAGCCCAGCACCAGGAGCGCCGAAAGAACCTGGGCAACCCATTGCAGAACCACCACATCGCGCCACAAAGGCACGCCTTTGCGCGTCAAGAAGCGGGGAAGGGACGAGGATGACGTGGCCATAGGGGAAGTCAGATGCATTCAGCGCCCGGCACTTGAGCGTGACCCTCAGCTTGTGGTCAAATCGCCGTCACAGTGCCGGGCGCCGAACCGCAAGAACCCAGTTTACAGAGTACTGGCCTGATCGACGCGGCGCTTAGCACCTGTCCGCAATCAACCTGGCGGGTTGGCTCGGTCGGAGACCGGCCAAAGCGCGAGGTTAACTACGGGCGTGCACTTAGCACCTGTCCGCAATCAACCTGGCGGGTTGGCTCGGTCGGAGACCGGCCAAAGCGCGAGGTTAACTACGGGCGAGCACTTAGCAC
>JAJTXO010000048.1 GCA_021463315.1 Caldilineales bacterium
ACCGGGGTCGAGACTTCCGAAGTCTGCGCAGGTTTGTTCAAAACGAGCTCACAGTCCATAAGACTTCGGAAGTCTTCCCCCTCTATTGAGATGATACTCTCCGCCAGTTGGAGTCGAGGCTTTAGTCGGTTGAAGCCTCGACTCCCCCGGCCAGCAGTTGCCGGCACACTTGCGTCGGTCTCTCTTAGCCATTTTCACACAGTTGGTGGGCGTGTACAATAGGGCCATGGCAGACCATGTGACACCCATGCGGCCGGGGCGCAGCCTGGCCGCTCAGTTGAGGCTCAGCCTGGCCGGGCTGGCCCTGCTTTCCGTCTTGCTGGTGGGGCTGCCAGCCATCGGGCTGGTGCGCGGCCAACTGCAGGACCAGGCCTGGGCGCAGGTGCAACAGGGCCAGCAGGCCAGCCGCGCCCTCTACGACGCCCAGCAGAACGAGCTGATTGGCTTGGCAACGCTGACCGCGCAGCGCCCCACGCTGGCCGCGCTGCTGCAAGGGGACGACCCCACCGCGCTGCGCGCCTATCTGGACCTGCTGCGCCAGGGCGCTGATCTCGACCTGATTGCGGTCTGCACGGCCGAAGGCGAGCTGGCCGCGCAGGTTGCCCGCAGCCGCGCCCTCCCGCTCCCCGCCCTGTGCGACCTGCCCGCGGGCGCGCAGATAGTGACGACGCAGCCAGCCGAGGGTCTGCCGCAGGTCTGGCTGGCGGGGGTGCAGCCGCTGGCCGGCGAGGCGGAGGCGGGCCGGGTCGTCGTTGCGCGCTGGCTGGACGAGACGCACGTGCAGGAGATGCGCGGGCAGACCGGTCTCGCTCACACGCTGCTGGTCCACGGCTTGCCTGTGGCGAGCAGCCTGGATGGCGACGTTGCCACCGGCCGCCAGGCTGAGACGCTGAGCGAGGAGAAACGGCTCGCCTTCGCCTGGGCTGGCGCGCCGTTCTACGCCCTGCGCTACCCTCTGTCGCCGGCGGTGCAGGTTGAGACGGCCCTGTCGGTGGCTGGCGTGTGGGCCGCGGAACAGCGGCTGCTGCGCGTGTTGCTGGCCAGCATGGCGCTGGCCACCTTCCTGGGCTTGGCCTTGGCCGCGGCGCTGGCTCGCCGGATCAGCCGGCCGCTGGCCAGCCTGACCGACGCCGCGGTGGCGATGCGCCGCGGCGACCTGGCCAGCCCCATTGCCTTCGACGCCAAGGTGCGCGAGGTGGCCCTGGTAGGCCAGGCGCTGGAGGACGCGCGCGCCGGCCTGCAGCGCAGCCTGGCCGAGCTGCGCCAGGAGAAGGCGTTGACCGCGCACTTTCTGGCCAACGTGTCCCATGAGTTCCGCACGCCGCTGACCGCGGTCGCGGCGTCGGTGGAGCTGCTGATCGACCAGGCGTCCGACTTGAGCCCGGCCGAGCTGCAGGAGCTGCTGGCTACGCTGCATCTGGGCGTGCTGAACCTGCACAAGCTGGTCGACAATCTGCTGGAAAGCGCCAACATCGAGGCCGGCCGCTTTCGCGTGGTTCTGCGGCCGGCCGACCTGGGCCAGATCATCGCCGAGGCGACGACCACCATGCAGCCGCTGTTGGAGCGCCACGGCCAGCGCCTGGCGATCGAGCTGCCCGCGGCCATCCCCGCGGTCATGGCCGACGGGCGGCGCGTGGTGCAGGTGCTGGTCAACCTGCTCTCCAACGCCAGCAACGCCCAACACGGTCTGGCCGGCATAGCCGACAGCCAGATCACTGTCAGCGCCAGCGTCGCCGGGGACGCGGTGCGGATCGCAGTGGCCGACCAGGGGCCGGGCGTGCCAGCCGCGCAGCGGGCTGAGCTGCTGGCCGGCCGGCGCTTTGCGCTGGCCTCAGGCGACGGCGGCGACCATGCGCCCAGCGGCTTCGGGCTGGGCCTGGCGGTGGTCAAGGCTATCGTCGAGGGCCACGGCGGCCAGATGGGCATCGACGACCGGCCGGGCGGCGGCGCGCTGGTCTGGTTCACATTGAAGCAAGCATGAAAGCACTGATCGTAGACGACGACCGCGTGTTGGCCGACGTGCTGGCCTTCACGCTGCGCCGCGAGGGTTTTGAAATCGTCCTGGCTCACGATGGCGAGGCGGCTGTACAGCGCTTCGCCGAGGAGCTGCCTGATCTGATCGTGCTGGACGTCAACATGCCGCGGCTGGATGGCTTTGCTGTCTGCAGCCGCATTCGCAGGCTGGCCGACACGCCTATCATTCTGCTGACCGTGCGCAGCGAGGAAGACGACATCGTGCGCGGCCTGGAACTGGGCGCAGACGACTACCTGACCAAGCCGTTCAGCCCGCGCCAACTGGTGGCGCGCGTGCAGGCTGTGCTACGGCGCAGCCGAGCGGGGCGCAGCGTCGCGGCTGCAAATATCCAGCGGGTGGGCGCTCTGGCCCTTGACGCCAGCCGCCGCGAGATCAGGGTGCTGCACGGCGATGGCGAAAAGCCAACGGCCGGCGCCGCGGTGAATCTGACGGCCCTGGAGACCCGGCTGCTGGGCTATCTGATGCTCAACGCAGGCCACGTGTTGATGGCCGATGCGATCATCGATCACGTTTGGGGAGTGGACGGGGGCGATAGGGAGATGCTGCGCCAACTGATGCGCCGGCTGCGCGGCAAGCTCAAGGAGCTGGGCGACGGCGCGGGCGATCAGATCGCCGGCCTTCCCGTGGTCGAAACGATCCCAGGCGTAGGGTATGGGCTGACGCGCGGCGCCGAGACCAGCGGGTGACCGGGTGAGGGGGCCTACTGCTTGCTCTCTTCGCGCCGGCGCAGCAGCTCGGTGCCCAGAACCAACAGCAGGGAAAACAAGCCCAGCGCCAGGGCGGCGCTGTAGGCGCTGACATATTGTCGCTCGTCCAGCGCGCGGTAGATGTACAGCGTGGCTGTCTCGGTGCGGCCCTGGATGCCGCCGCCGATCACCAGCACCGCGCCGAACTCTCCCAGCGCGCGGGCCAGCGTCAGCGTTATGCCGTAGATGAAGCCCCAACGCAGGGCCGGCAGGGTGATGCGGCGAAAGGTGGTCCAGCCGCTGGCCCCCAGCGTGGCCGCGGCCTGCTCCTGTTGGACGCCAAAGGCCTGCAAGATCGGCGTCAGCTCGCGGATCATAAAGGGCAACGTTACGAAGAGGGTGGCCAGCGCCATGCCTGGCACGGCAAAGGCGACGCGGATATCCAGCGCCTCCAGCACCGGCGCCAGCAGCCCCTGCCGGCCAAAAAGCAGCAGCAGCATGTAGCCCACCACCACCGGTGAGACGGCGAAGGGCAGATCGATCAGGCCGTTGATCAGTTTCTTGCCGCGAAAGTCGTCTCGCACCAACACCCAGGCCACCGCCGTGCCGAAGATCGCCTGCACCGCCACCACCATCAGGCTGATCTGCACGGTGAGGCCAAAGGCCTGCTGCACCTGCGGGCTCTGGAAGGTCGCCAACACCGGCCCCAGACCCTCGGCCAAGGCGCCTGCCAAGAGGGCAGCCAGGGGCGCGATGATCAGAAAGCCGGCATAGGCCAGCACGATGGCGACCAACCCACGCCGGAGCCAGCGCCGCCGCCAGTCTACCGGCCTGGCGGCAGTGGAAACTGCCTGGGGGCTCATCGGGCCCTCCTCGGCGCGCGGCTCTGGGAAGGCTCCCGGCGAGACTGCAACAGATCGACCACCAGGATCAGGGTGAAGGCGATGGCCAGCAGAGCCACAGAGACCGCGCTGGCGCCGAAGCGATTGGCCGACTCCACCTCGCCCCAGACGTAGACCGCGGCCGTCTGCGAGCGCAGCGGGATGTTGCCGGCCACGATGATGATCGAGCCGAACTCGCCCACGGCGCGGGCAAAGCTGAGCAGCGCGCCGGTGGCCAGGGGCAAGATCAAGGGGGGCAACGTCACGCGGCGAAAGATGGTCCACGGCCCCGCGCCCAGGGTGGCGGCCGCATCCTCCACAGACCGATCCAGGCCCAGCAGCACCGGCTGCACCGCGCGTACCACGAAAGGAAAGGTGACAAAGAGCAGCGCCAACACGATGCCGGGCGGGGCAAAGATGATGCGCCAGCCCAGCGCGCGCTCCAGCCAGGCGCCGATGGGCTGTTGCGGGCCATAGAGAATCACCAACATGACGCCGGTCACCAGGGTGGGGATGGCCAGGGGCAGGTCCACCAGGGCGTTGAGCAGCGATTTGCCGGGGAACTCGTAACGCACCAGCACATAGGCGGTCAGCGTGCCCATGACGGTGTTGATCAACACCATGATGGCAGAGGTGCGCAGGGTCAACTGCAGCGCGGCTTTGGCCACCGGCTGGTTCACCGCCTGCCACAGCCCGCTCAAGCCCTGGCTGAGGCCGTCCTGGAAGATGACCAGCAGCGGGATCATCAACATCAGGGCCAGGTAGCTCAGCGCGGCCGCGCGCACGCTCCAGCGCCCCCAGGGGAGGCGGCGAGAGGGGGCAGCGGCCTTGGGGAGCGGCTGGCCGGTGGGCTGGGCTTGAAGCTGGGTCATGGCACGGCTACTTGCTCTGCACGTCCACCAACGCCTGGGTGAACAGACCGTCGTCGCCGAAGATGGCCGGCGTGGCCGCTTCCCAGCCGCCGAAGTAGTCGATGGCGAAGAGATCTTCTACCGGCGGATACTGGTCAGCCGTGGCCTCGGCCACCGCCGGATCCACCGAGCGCAGCCCGTAGCGGGCGAAGATCTCCTGGGCCGGCTGGCTGAGCAGGAACTGCACAAAGGCCTCGGCCACCGGACGCGTGCCGTGTTTGTCCACGTGGGCGTCGATCACGGCGATCGGATTCTCGATCCGGATGGTCGAGCGGGGAATCACCAGATCGTAGTCTTCTCCCTGCAACTGCGCCACCAGCACCTCGTTTTCGTAGGTGATGGCCACGTCGCCCACCCCTTTCTCGAAGTTGGTGATGCTCTCGCGCGCGCCCTTGTCCATGACGGTGACATTGCGCAGCACGGCTTTGAGGAACTCGGCGGCCGCGGCTTCGTCGTCAGCCGGCACCCCCTCCACATAGCCGCGCCGGGCCGCGCCGATCAGCGCCAACACGTTCCACATCGCGCCGCCGCTGGTCTTGGGGTTGGGGGTGAGGATCTGCACACCCGGCCGCGCCAGGTCGGCCCAGTCCTGGATGCCCAGGGGGTTGCCCTTGCGCACGGCGAAGACGACGATGGAGTCGCTGACCATGCCGCGCGTGGGGTTGTCCTGCCAGTCGTGGGTGATCAACCCGGCCTGCTGGATGCGTGTGACATCGGCGGCCAGCGACAACGCGGTCACGTCGGCCTCAAAGCCCTCGACGATGGCCCGCGATTGCGCACCGGAGCCCAGATAGGACTCCTCAAAGATCACGTCTTGGCCGGTCTGCTCCTGCCATTGCTGACGAAAGAGCGGGATCAACTCGCCGTAGGCCTCGCGCGGTGTGGTGTAGGCCCCCAGAATCAGCGTGGCGGCTGGCGCGCTGGCGTCTGGTGCGGCCGGCTGGCCAGCGTCGCCGCCGCACGCGCTGAGATAGGCGCAGGCCATGAGCAGCGTCAGGAACAAGGCGATAGTTCGTCGGAACATGGGGCAACTCCATAGCTTCTCCGGCACGGGGCGCTGGCTGACCGGCAGCGCGCTCACAGGCGCACGGTGTCGATGGCGATCAGCTCCCGTGGGGCAGTCTGTTGAGAACGCACCAGCAAGGTGGCGCAGGTGGTCGTCTCGCTGAGCACCTGCTCCACCACTCCTTTGAGCGAGATGTAGCCGTCACGATCGGCCAGCGGCGTGCCTAAGACCAGCAGGTCGTAGTTGTTGGCGGCCAACTCGTGGGCGATGGCCTTGCTGACCACGCCGCTGCGCACGGCAGTTTGCGCGGGGACGCCCAGAATCTCCAGCGAGCGGATGCCATCCTGCAGGAAGCGTTCGGCGCGTTGGCGCGCGGCCAGATCATCGGCCTGTTCCACTACCGACATCAACGTGGCGCTGGCGCCGGCATGGCGCACCAGACGACCCGCAAACAGGATGTCATCCTTGCCGGGTTCGCCGGTGGTCACGGCGATCAGGGCGTGGGTGGGCGCGTCCTGCGCCCGTGGCGTCAGCAGCAGATGGTGTTCTCCGCACTGCAGAAGGCTCTCGGCCAGTTCCAGGCTGTGGGGCTGGCCGAAGCCCAGGATGATCAGATCATAGGGCTGGCGCTCGACCTCTCGCTGCACCGCGCGCGCCGGCGGGTCGGTGGTTGCCCGCACCTCCAGCGCGGCCAGGCCGCTGCCCAACGTCTCCTTGGCCTGCTGCAGGTGGCGTTGCATGGCCTCGCCTGGCAGGCCATAGCCCAGCACCACCGCCCGCGCGTTGGCCAGGCGGGCAAGCTGGCCGCCCAGGGCCAGCGCGGCCTGGGCCTGGGGTGAGCCGTCGGTGAGCAGCAGGAAGTGCAGGCCGGGATGCTCCAGCGCGTGGAAGTGGCGAATGCCCACCCAGACCCGCTCGCCCGGCTGCAACGGCAAGCGATCTACATCGGCCTGTTCGCGCACGGCCTCGATGTAGATCGTGTCGTCGCCGAAGGCCACAGGCGGCGCAATGGGGCGAACGCCGGCCAGAGGGGGCAGACGCAGGCGCAGTCGCTGCAACGCGCCGGAAAACACCATCTGCTCTACCTGGCCCTGGCCGAAGGGGGGCGCGGTCAGCAGGCTGGGGTCATCGGCCAGAACTACATCCTCGGGTCGGAAGAGCACCTGCACCCGCTGTGCAGGCCGCGCGCCGCGGTCGTGGCACGGGCCAGGGTGCGGCTGGCCGTTGTCGGGCTGTGAAGGGCCGTCCAGACGGCGGGTGATGGGGGTGCGCACGGGGCCAAGCTGCACGGCGTCGCCCGCGCAGCGCCCCACCAGCAGATTGGCCGCGCCCAGGAAGGTGGCGACGAACTCAGTGCGCGGTCGCTGATAGAGCGCCTCCGGCCGGCCTACCTCCAGCAGGCGTCCGAAGCTCATCACTCCCAGCCTGTCGGCCAGCTCAAAGGCCTCCTCCTGATCGTGGGTGACCAAGATGGTCGTGACCCCCAACGTGCGCTGGATGTTGCGCAGGGCGCGGCGCAGATCGAGACGAATCTTGGCGTCCAGAGCGCCCAGCGGCTCGTCCAGCAGCAGCACGTCGGGCTTGATGGCCAGGGCGCGCGCCCGGGCCACCCGCTGCTGTTGACCGCCGGAGAGCTGGCGCGGCATGCGCTGGCCCAGCCCCACCAAGCCGACCATCTCCAGCAGCTCATCGCGCCAGCGGCGGCGCTCGGCTTTGTCCATCTTGCGCAGAGTCATGCCGAACTCGATGTTGTCGGCCACCGACATGTGTTGAAACAGGGCGTAGTTCTGAAAGACCATGCCGACGCGGCGTTCCTGGGTGGGCAGGCCGGTGACGTCCCGATCGTGCAACAGGATGCGCCCCTGGTCGCTGCCGGTCAGGCCAGCCACCATGTTGAGCACGGTGGTCTTGCCGCTGCCGCTGGAGCCAAGCAACACGAAGAACTCGCCGTCGGCGATCTCCAGCGAGACATCGTTGACCACGGGATGGCCGCCGTAGCGCTTGGTCAGATGTTCGAGCACAATGGACATGGCAGCTCCTATTCTCACCCGCATCCTATCAATTGGGGATGACAAAGGCCGTGACGCGGCTATGACAAAGCTGTGACAAGGTGACAGGGTGACAGGGTGACAGGGTGACAGGGTGACAGGGTGACCGGGTGATTGGGTGACAAGGTGACAGGGTGACGGGGTGACGGGGTGACGGGGTGATTGGGTGATTGGGTGATTGAACGGTTGTGAGCATAGCTTGCTGTTCCACTCATTTCCATGTACCATGCCTTGTCACCCTGTCACCTTGTCACCTTGTCACCCTGTCACCCTGTCACCTTGTCACCCTGTCACCTTGTCACCCAAAGGAGTCCCCCCATGAAATTAGATGTCGCGATCATGAGCAACACGCTGGCTGAGGCTGTGGCCCTGGCGCAGGCGGCAGAGGGCATCGGCTTCGACACGCTGTGGACCAGCGAGACGCAGCACGATCCCTTCCTGCCGCTGGGCGTGGCCGCGCTGCACACGACCCGCATCGGCCTGGGCACGGCCATCGCGGTGGCCTTTGCCCGCAACCCCACCTCGGTGGCGCACCTGGCCTGGGACCTGCGCGAGGCGTCACAGGGCCGTTTCATCCTGGGGCTGGGCACGCAGGTGCAGGCGCACATCGAGCGGCGCTTTGGCATGCCCTGGGGGCCGCCGGCCGCGCGGCTGCGCGAGTTCATCCTGGCCATGCGAGCGGTCTGGGCTGCGTGGCAGGATGGCGGCCGGCTCAATTTTCGCGGCGAGCACTACAAGCTGACGCTGATGGCGCCTTTTTTCAACCCCGGCCCCAGCCAATACCCCGAAGTCCCCGTCTACATCGCCGCGGTCAACGCACAGATGTGCCAACTGGCCGGTGAGCTGTGCCAGGGATTGCACGTCCATCCCTTCCACACCACCCGCTACCTGCGCGAGCAGATCCTGCCCAACGTGCAGCAGGGGCTGGAGGCAGCCGGCCGGCGGCGCGGCGATATCGCTCTCTCCAGCAGCGTCTTCGTGGTCACCGGCGAGAGCGCCCAGGAGCGCGAACAGGCGCGGCAGCAGGTGCGCAGCCAGATCGCGTTCTACGCCTCAACCCCCAGCTATAGCAAGGTGATGGAGCTGCACGGCTGGGGCGAGGTGCGCGAGCGGCTGAGCAGCCTGGCCGTGCGCCAGCGCTGGGAAGAGATGCCCGCGCTGATCAGCGACGACATGCTGGCCCAGTTCGCGGTGGAGGGCCGGCCCGAAGAGATCCCCTACCTGGTCAAGCTGCGCTACGTGGGGCTGCTGGAGCGGGTGACGTTCTACCTGCCCTTCGATCCAGGGCGGGAGAAGCTGTGGCGGGTGTGGGTGGAGGCGTTCAATTAGAGATCACGTGGCAGCGCTTGCGGCGCGCACATGCGCATGCTATAATTGCCCCATCTGAAACGTGTTGTGGAATTCAGTTTGGAGGCAACGAAAGATGATGACGACACTGGAGCGAGTTCGTGACTTGTTGCCGGGTATGAGCCCAGGGGAGAAGGCGCAGGTTCTGCAATGGATCGCCAGGGACCTGAGCAACGCCTCGCCCGGCATCGAGAGCAACCCTGACGTTGTTGGCGGTGAGCCCTGCATTGTGCGCACGCGCGTCCCAGTCTGGCTGTTGGTGCAAGCCAGGCGATTGGGTTCCAGCGAGGCTGACATCTTGCGCAGCTTTCCCACCTTGACCGCTGAGGATTTGACCAACGCCTGGGCTTATTATCGCGCACATCGGACGGAGGTCGAGCAGCAGATACGCGCCAACGAGGAAGCCTGAACATGGCGCAATTCTACGCAGACGAGAATTTCCCCCTCCCCACGGTGGAAGCATTACGCAAACTCGGCCACGATATCCTGACCATTCAAGAGGACGGCAAAGACAACCAGCGCTATCCCGATCATGCCGTGCTATCCGCTGCATCGAAACAGGGTCGCGCAGTGCTGACCACCAACCGCAGGCACTTCATCCAGCTTCATTTGCAGTCAACAGACCATGCGGGGATTGTCGCTTGCACCTACGACCCCGACTTCCAGCGTCAGGCGGAGCGCATTGATGCGATTGTCGCCTCGCTTGTGTCTTTGTCCGGGCAATTGCTACGCGTCAACCGGCCTGGTCAGTAGGTGGCATTCGGGAGCGACACTGCTCTGGATGCGGTTAGATTTGCACAGACGCCAGCGCCGCAGCGATCTGCGCGCCGATGCGCACGTTGTTTTCCAGCAGCGCCAGGTTGGCGCGCAGGCTGGCCTCGCCGGTCAGCTCCACGATGCGGGCCAGCAGGAAGGGAGTGGTGGCCTTGCCGCGCACGCCCTGCGCGTCGGCCTCGGCCAGCGCCTGCTCGATGGCCGCGTTGGCCTGCGCGGCCGGCAGCTCGAACTCAGCCGGCACAGGCGCGCAGATCAGCACACCGCCCGGCAGGCCCAACTGGCGCTTGGCCTCGATGATAGCCGCAGCCTCCGCGGGGCTGTCCACCCGCACGTCCACCGGCAGGCCGCTGCTGCGGCTGTAGAAGGCGGGGAACTCGTCGGTTTGGTAGCCCACCACCGGCACCCCCCACGTCTCCAGCCACTCCAGCGTCGCCGGCAGATCCAGAATCGCCTTGGCCCCAGCGCACACCACCGCCACCGGCGTCTGCGCCAGCTCCGGCAGATCGGCGGAGATGTCGAATGATGAAGGAGGAACGATGAACGATGAGTTCCGGACTTCGGACTCATCATTCATCATTCCTCCTTCATCATTTCTCACAGATCTATGTACGCCGCCGATGCCGCCGGTGCTGAAGACGCGGATGCCATGGCGCGCCGCGATCCACATGGTGGTGGCCACGGTGGTGGCGCCGTGCCAGCCCTGGGCCACGGCAATGGGCAGATCGCGGCGGCTGAGCTTGCGCACATCCCGGCTGGTTGCCAGCAGCTCCAGTTCGGCCTCGCTCAGCCCAGCCCGCAGCTCGCCGCCGATGACGGCCACGGTGCGCGGCTCGGCGCCCTGCTCACGTGCGATCTGCTCGAAGCGGCGGGCCGCGGCGATGTTCTGCGGATAGGGCAGGCCGTGGGAGATAACGGTCGATTCCAGGGCAAGGGGGGCGGTCATGGCAACTCCTTCAGGTGGTTGAGGGTCTCGTGGGCTACGTCCAGCCAGGTGCGGCGCGGGCTGGATGCGGGGGGACGCGGGCCGGCCAGGCTGTGTAGCATCGCCGCGGCCAGCGCCTCCCCGTCATCGGGATCGACCAGCACTGCGCCGGGTGCGGCTTCGGGCAACGAGGAGCGGTTCGATGTGACCACCGGCGCGCCGCAGGCGGCCGCCTCGGCCACCGGCAAGCCATAGCCTTCGTACAGCGAGGGGAAGACGAAGAGGCTGGCCAGGCTGTACAGCGCGGGCTTGTCGGCTTCGTCCACCCAGCCGGTGAAATGGACCAGATCGGCGATCCCCTCCTGCGCGGCGATGCGGCGGGGATCGGGGGTGAAGGGGGTGTCCGCGGCCGGCAACTGGCCGGCGATGACCAGGCGGGCGTCCAGGTTGCCCTCCTTTGCGAAGGCTGGCAACCTGGACAGCCGCGCATACGCCCGCAGCAGCGCCGCCACGTTCTTGCGCACGTCGAAGCCGCCCAGATAGAGCATGAACCGCTCTGGCAGCGCGTAGCGTTCCCGCACCCGGGCCAGCTCAGCGGGATCGGTCACCGGCTGGAAGCGCTCATCGGCCGCCAGCAGCACGGCCTTGACCCGTTCAGCCGGGATACCCAGGTGCTGCATGATATCCTGCCGGCTGGCCTGGCTGTCGGTCAGGATCAGATCAGCCCGGCGCGTGGTCTGGCTGACCAGCCCGGTGTAGGCCCGCTGCAAGGGCCCGCCGCGATAGGCTGGCAGCAGCAGCGGGATCAGGTCATGCACGGTGACGGCCGTGGGGCAGGGCCGGCGCCAGGAGGAGCTCCAGTAGGGGATGAAGGCGACATCCGCGCCCAGTCGCCGGCAGACGGCCGGGAAGCTGATCTGCTCGAACCACAGCTTGGCCAGGTTCGAGCCCAGCGGCTGGGCGGCCGGCGCTGCCACCGCTACCTGCCAGCCGGCCGGCGCGGGGCTGCCGTCGACAGCAGGCAGCACCAGGGTGTAGTGATGCCCGGCGCTAACTTGGGGCAGATACTGCGCCAGGCCGTGCAGATACTGCCCGGAGCCGGTGTTCATCTGGCCCCAGAACCAGCCATTGACGACAAGATGCATCAGGATTGCAGCAAAACAATGAACTCATCAACGGTCAAGCCGGCTTTGCGGATTTGATCGCGCAGCAAGCCGGGGCCTAACTCGTCGTGAAGTGGTATGGACAATGAGTACATCGAGCCGGGTTTGACCAAGACAACATGACTGCCCTTTTGGCGCGCGACGTTCCACCCAGCCTTTTCGAACACCTGCACCGCACCATTGCCCGACACCACCGGCAGCCTAGGCATAGACTGGGATCTCTATTTCGCGGCTTTCGATGACAAGGGGGAGCCCCTGGTCCTGCCTCACTTCGAGACACAATTGCATAGCCTCGCGAATGTTGTCCAGGGCTTGCATCTCGGTCCTTCCCTGGCTCATGCAGCCGGGAATCACCGGACACTCGACCACGTACCAACCGTCCTCATCACGATACATGGTCACCGGTAGCTTCATCGTCTTGTTCATATCGACCTCGTCTAGACCTGTTGGAAGTACTCCACAGTCCGCCGCAATCCATCGACCACGCTGACCGTCGACTTCCAGCCCAGCTCGCGCTGCGCCTTGGAAGCATCCAGGTAGATCTTGTAGACCTCGCCCAGCTTGGCAGGGCCATAGAGCGCTTCCTGGGTGTAGCCGGCCGCCTGCTTCAAACCGGCGAAAATCGTGTTGACATCTGTCCCCACGCCGCTGCCGATGTTGTAGATGCCGCTGCCTGCGGCTGTGGCGGCCAGCAGGTTGGCCCGGGCCACGTCGGCCACGAAGACGAAATCGCGCTGCTGCGTGCCGTCGCCGTTGATGGTGCAGGGCTCGCCGGCCAGCATCTTGCCGGTGAAGATGGCTACCACGCCGGCCTCGCCGAAGGGGTCCTGGCGCGGGCCGTAGACGTTGGGATAGCGCAGGCTGGCATAGTCCAGGCCGTAGTTGTGTTTGTAGATAAAGAGATAGTGCTCGACGGTGTGCTTGCTGGCGCCGTAGGGATCCAGCGGGTTGATGGGATGATCCTCGCGCACCGGCACATACTCTGGCTCGCCATAGACCGCGCCGCCGGTGGACGCGTAGACGACCTTGCGCACGCCGTGCTGGCGGGCCAGCTCCAGCAGTCGGATCGAGCCGATGATGTTGACCTCGGCGTAGGCGTCCGGCTCGCGCAGCGAGCCGCGCACGTCGGCCAGCGCAGCCTGATGGGAGATCACCTCCGGCTGCACCTGCTCGAAGACGCGCCCCAAGCCTTCGGCGTCGCGAATATCGACCTGAAAGAAGCTGGCGGCCGGGTTGAGATTGGCCAGCTTGCCGGTGTTGAGGTTGTCGGCCACAGCCACCTGATGGCCTGCGGCTACGAAGGCATCGACGATATGCGAGCCGATGAAGCCGGCTCCGCCAGTGACAAGTATGCGCATGATGGGTCCTCTCTTTTTCGCTTGTTGCTCACGGTAGCGGTGGGATGGATGTGGGTTGCTTGGCCGTGGGTTGAGTAGGCGTCTGCGCCGTATCGAAACCAACATTCGGCCCGCCGCCGGTGCAGTCGCTTTCGCCATGGGATTCGCCGCAGCTTACCGCAAAGCCCCCCTGCCGTCAAATCCCTTAGCGCCGCCCAAAAATACCCCTTGACAAAGCCTTGAACCAGCGGTATGATCGCACTAGGTACCTTCATAACGTGAAATCTTGACGAATGAGGCAAGTTTTCTCAGGTGATTG
>JAJTXO010000480.1 GCA_021463315.1 Caldilineales bacterium
CGCGGCCTGCCGCCGGCCGATCAACTGGCGACTCTGACCACGCATGGCCAGAACACCCGCATCTACGCGCGCGATGGCAGCCTGCTGCAGGCGCCGCTGGCGCCCGACGATCCCACGGCCGGCCTGCGCCGTCGCGTGCCGCTGGCTGAGATCTCCCCCTATCTGATCGATGCGGTGATCGCCACCGAGGACGCCAATTTCTATGAGCATCGCGGTGTGGATCCGGTGGCGCTGGGCCGCGCCATCTTCCGCGCCCTGCAAACCCAGGGGCCGGTGGTCGGCACCAGCACCATCAGCCAGCAACTGGCCAAGCTGGTCTTCCTGTCGCCCGAACGCACCCTGACGCGCAAGGTCAAGGAGGCGATTCTGGCCGCCGAGATCACCCGCCGCTATTCCAAGGACGAGATCCTGGAGATCTACCTCAACGAGATCTACTACGGCAACATGGCCTACGGCATCGAGGCGGCCGCGCGGCTCTATTTCAACAAAAGCGCTCGTGAGCTGACCCTGGCCGAGGCGGCGCTGCTGGCCGGCCTGCCCCAAGGACCGGCCGTCTACGATCCGCTGCAAAGCCCTGAGGCTGCCAAGGCGCGCCAGGCCGATGTGCTGCGCCTGATGGTGGAGCATGGCGCGATCAGCGCGGAGCAGGCGGAAGCGGCCTGGCGCGAGCCGTTGGTCTACTACGGCGGCGGCCTGGAGAGCACCCGGCTGGACAAGGCGCCCCATTTCGTGATGACCGTGCGCGGCGAGATCGAGCGGCTGTATGGCCCGGAGCTGCTCTATCGCGGCGGCCTGCAGGTCTACACCTCGCTGGACCCACGCCTGCAGGCCGAGGCGGAGCAGCAGGTGCGGGCTGGCGTGGCCGAGCTGCACGGACGCAACGTCAGCAACGGCGCGCTGGTGGCGCAGGATCCCCGCACCGGCGAGATTCTGGCCATGGTCGGCTCGGCCGATTTCAACGATGTCGAGATCAGCGGCCAGGTCAACGTGGCCACCGCGCCGCGCCAGCCCGGCTCCACCATCAAGCCCTTCACCTATCTGGCCACCTTCGAACGCCCCACCGACTGGTGGACGGCCGCCACGCTGATCGACGACGTGCGCACCGAGTTCGACGATGGCCCTGGGCGACCGCCCTACGTGCCGGTCAACTACGACGGGCGGGAGCATGGACGGGTGAGCGTGCGCTCGGCCCTGGCCAACTCCTACAACATCCCCGCGGTCAAGGCGCTGCACCATGTGGGGGTGGCCGCGCTGCTGCAGACGGCAGAACGGTTCGGCATGAACACCCTCACGCGGGCCGGCCATCCGCCCTACGGCCTGGCGCTGACCCTGGGCGGCGGCGAAGTGACCCTCCTGGAGCTGACCAATGCCTACGGCGCGCTGGCCAACGGGGGCATCTACACACCGCCTACGCCGATTCTCTGCGTGCTGGACGCCAACGGCGTGGTGCTGGAGCGGGTGGATGTGCCTGATCTGCCTGAGGCTTGCCGCAGCGCGCCGCTGGCCGCGCGGGCAATCGAGCGCGCGCCAGCGCAGAATCGCATCACCACGCCGGAGCATAGCTACATCCTGACCGATATTCTCAAGGACAACGAGGCGCGCACGCCGGCCTTCGGCGCCGATTCCTGGCTGCAGATCGGCCGGCCGGCCGCGGTCAAGACCGGCACCACCAACGACGTGCGCGACATCTGGACCATCGGCTACACCCCAGAGCTGGTCACGGGGGTCTGGGTGGGCAACGCCGACGGCGCGCCCATGGACCAGAACCTGTCTGGCATTGCCGGCGCGGGGCCGATCTGGAATCGCTTCATGCGCGCGGCGCTGGCCAACACAGCGCCGCAGGACTTCGCCCGGCCCGCGGGAATCACGCCGGTGGAGATCTGCACGCTGACCGGCGGGCGGGCTGACAGCAGTTGCCCGGCCGACCGGCGGCGCATGGAGCTGTTCGCGGCCGACCAATTGCCCCCTGGCGCAGAGGCCATCCCTCCAGGCGACGTCGAAGTCGCGCTGTCTTGGCCGCTGGATGGCCAGACCGTGGCGGGGGTGATCCCCATCCGGGGCAGCGCATCGATCCCCGACTTCGATCACTATCTGGTGGAATATGGCGAGAGCTTCGAGCCGGGCGCGTGGGGCGTGGTGGCCGGGCCGATTGCCCAGCCGGTGCTGAACGGCGAGCTGGCCCAGTGGAACGTGGGCGCGCTGGCCACCGACGGTCCGCACGTGGTGCGTGTGGTGGCTGTTGACCGGCAGGGAAGGCGCGTCGAATCGACGCCAGTGCGCGTGATGGTGCTACACGACGCCACCGCCACGCCGCCCCCCACCGAGACGCCCACGGAACTGCCCACCCCGACCGAGACGGCGATCTTGTTGCCCTCGCCCAGCCCCACCGCCACCGAGACGCCGATCGTGCTGCCCTCGCCCAGCCCCACCGCGACCCCCGCACCCACCACGCCATCGCCTCTGGCGATGGTGGCTGAGATCGCGACGCCGTTGGATGGGGATGTGCTGGCCGGCCAGGCGCCCATCCTGGGCGTTGCCGCAGGCACGGCCTTCGCCAGCTACGGACTGGAGGTGCTGCTGGGGGAGGTCTGGACGCCGCTGACGCCCGACACGCCGCTGGTCTTCACCCCGGCCATGGGCGTGCTGGGCCTGTGGGATACGACCACGCTGCCCAACGGCGCCTACGTCCTGCGTCTGATCGTCAACGGCGTCGGGGGAGAGCTGGCGGTGGATACGGTGTCAGTGGTGATCGCCAACTGAGACGGAGACGTAACTCGTAATGCGTAATGCGTAACCCGTAACCCGGAATCGCGGAATGCTTTTCTGGGTTACGGGTTACGGGTGTAGCCGAGATCACCATCCCCACGCCCAAATCGCCCCCTTCCGGGTTACGCATTACGAGTTACGCATTACGAGTTACACCCAAATCACCATCCCCACGCCCAAATCGCCCCCTTCCGGGTTACGAGTTACGCATTACGAGTTACTCGTCCTACGGCAGATAGATCAACGGATTGTACGTGCGGCCACCGGTGGAGACTTCGAAGTGCAGGTGCGGGCCGGTGGAGCGGCCGGTGGAGCCCACCGCGCCGATGCGCTGGCCGCGCGCCACGTAGTCGCCATAGCTCACGTTGATGCTGCTCAGATGGGCATACAGGGTCACGAAGCCGTCGGAATGGCGGATCACGATCATGTTGCCGTAGCCCACCGAACTCCAGCCCGCGGTGATCACCGTGCCCTCGTCGGCCGCGGCCACCGGCGTGCCGGTCGACGCGCCGATGTCGATGGCCGGATGGGCGGGCAGCCAAAAGCGCTGCGTCAGCAAGCCATAGGTGGGCCAGACAAAGCCTGAGGCGCGCCAGGGAGCCGAGGCGCCGCCGCCACGCGGCGCCGACGGCGCCACTGCGATCTGCTCCGGCGGGGTGCGGTCGCCGTCGGGCACCACCAACACCGCGCCAGTGGTCAAAGCGTCATCGACGCTGGCTAACTGATTGGGAGCATGGCCCACAATGACGTCCGGCTCCACCTTGTAGAGCTTGGCGATTTTGGCGACGGTATCGCCCTCTTTGACCGTGTGCAGCACCCCGTCGATGGGTGGGATCAGCAGAATCTGTCCGACTTCCATCACAAACGGCTTGGTGAGGTCCTCCAGATTGGCCCACAGGATGGTGTTGGGGTTGAGCTTGAACTGCTCGGCAATGCCCAGCACGGTATCGTCCAACTGGACCGTGTAGGTGATGACCCCCTCGCGTGGCCGGTCAGGGATTTCGGTGAAAGGCACGGGCGCCCGCACCAGCACGCCGCTTTCCTGCAGCGGGCTGCCGCCAATGGCCAGCGGCTCGAACGCCAGCTCGGCCGGCGGAGTGACCGCCGCCGGCTGGGCCGGCGCCA
>JAJTXO010000481.1 GCA_021463315.1 Caldilineales bacterium
CCAATTTTAATTCGGGACATTTACGTTAAGACTGCCCAACTCGGCGCTATTCACAAGCCAATTACGGCTTATCGAAGTCCTTAACTGGCGAAGGTATTGCTCAGTACCTCACGATTGTTGTCTCACGCAAAGGCGCAAAGACCGCAAAGGGCAGAAATTCTTGGCATTTTTGGCGACTCTGCGTGAGAATCGTGAACTACTGAATCTACCAACCCACCAACCCACCAATCTACCAACCCACCGATCTACCAGTCTACCAGTCTACCAGTCTACCAGTCTACCAATCTACCCCCCCATGACCCTGCAAAACCGCGCCCACGCGATGGGCATCGAACTGAACGACGCACAGGTTGCCGCCTTTGGACGCTTCCAGGCGGAGCTGCTGGACTGGAACCAGCGCATGAATCTGACCTCCATCACCGATCCGGCCGAGATCGAGAGCAAGCATTTCCTGGATTCGCTCTCCTGCCTGCTGGCCCTGCCGCGCATCGACGGCCAGCCCATCGCGGCCTGGCTGGCCACCTCGCCCAAGGCTGTGGACATCGGCGCGGGCGCGGGGCTGCCGGGGCTGGCGTTGAAGATCGTCTGGCCGAGGCTACGGCTGACGCTGCTGGAGAGCACCGGCAAGAAGTGCCGCTTCATGCAGCATGTGGTGGACACGCTGGGGCTGACCGGCGTCACGGTGGTGCAGGCCCGCGCGGAGGATTTCGGCCAGCACGCCGGGCGCATCGCCTTCGATCTGGCGTGGGCGCGGGCGGTGTCGCGGCTGCCCACCCTGCTGGAGTATGGCCTGCCCTTGCTGAAGCAGGGCGGCTGGTTCGTGATTCAGAAGGGACGTGAGCCGCAGGAGGAGCTGGCCAGCAGCGGCGCGGCCATGCAGACGCTGGGCGGCCGCATGCACGCGGTCCTGCCGGTGGCCGTGCCCGGCCTGGAGGCGGAACGCTCGCTGGTGGTGGTGGCCAAGGTCGCGCAAACGCCCGCGGCCTATCCCCGCCGCGCCGGCGCGCCCGAACGCCAGCCTATTCTAGCCTGATCGATCCCGCGCCCAGCAGCCCTGGGCCGGCGTGAGCGATCAGCGCCGAGCCGATCTCGATCATCAACACTTCGGAGCGGGGGAAATGCAGCGCCTGCGCCAGTTCATCGGCCAGCGCCTCGGCCTCGTCCCGCGCCCGGCTGTGGGCCACGGCCAGCCGCTCGGCCGGTCCTGCGGCTACGACATCCTGCATCAGACGCCTGGTCGCGCCGCGCCGGCCGCGCGCCGGCCCCACCAGGCTGATGCGCCCCTCTTCGTTGATGGTCAGCACCGCGCGCAGATTCAATGTTGCGCTCAGGCGGCTCAGCACCGGCATGAACGTGTCCAACCGGCCGCCGCGCTGAATCTGGTCCAGCGATTCGAGGAAAAAGCGCAGCGTCAGACGTTGTTGGCAGCTATGCACGGCCGCGACCACCGCAGCGCGCGACGCGCCGCTGGCGGCCATCTGCGCGGCCGCCAGCGCCTGCAAGCCATAGCCGATGGAGATCGAACAGCTGTCGACCACGGTGACCTGGCCGGCAAAGTCCTGGGCGGCCAGCATCGCGCTGCTGTAGGTGACACTGTGCGCGCCGGTCAGGGTAATGCAGACCACCTCATGGCCGGCCTGCACCAGCGGCGCGAACGCGGCCAGGTAGGGGCCGACCGGCGGCCCGGAGGTTTCGCAGGGCAGGCGGGCCTCGATTCGTTGCCAGAGCTCGGCGCGCGTTTCGGGCGAGTCGCTGACCTCGCGCTCGCCGAAGCGCAACACCAGCGGCACCAGTTGGATAGCGTATTGTTCGATCAGTTCGGCTGGCAGGTCACAGCCTGTGTCGGTGACGATCTTGACGGCCATGAGCTCTCGCTGGCCAGGGATTGGAAATCCCCGGCTGACAACACCAAGGCCCCTCAGGGCCTGAAGAAAACCGTTCCAGCGGCTGTGGCCGCTTCGTGCCCTCAGCCGGCGAATTCCATTCGCCGGCTCCCATTCCAGTCGGTGGCGATTATAGCCGCAAACCGGCGCCGGCGCAATCGCGCCGTTGAGGCAAGCGCTCTGAGACCAATTGACAGCGCGATATGGCTATGGTATCATCGACAGCGCACCCCCTTCGCGCCGGCCCAGCCCACAGCCAGGCGCTGGAGCACGATCTTCCCGAATCGTGGGATCCATGGCCAAGGCGACGATTTGACGGTGCGACCCAGGCGTCGGACGCTTGCCACTGAGGCAACTGCCCGGCGCCCGTGGCTCAGATGCACCGATTTGGAACAGGTCGCACGGCAGCGTGCGATGCGATATCTTGTTAGCAGGAGATGTGTGCGATGACGACAATCATGGACAGCAGCGCTTCCGTGATGGAGCAATGGCAGTCCCAGGCGTTGGAGACGCGGCGGCGGGTTTGGGGCGATGTGTCCGACGAGAAGTGGAGCGACTGGCGGTGGCAGCTCAGCCATCGCCTGAACAGCTCCGAAGAGCTGGGCCGCGTGATCCAGTTGACCGAGGACGAGATCGAGGGGCTGTCCGCGCCCGACAAGTTCCGCGTCGACGTGACCCCCTATTTCGCCACGTTGATGGACCCCTACGATCCCATGTGCCCGGTGCGCCGCCAGGTAGTGCCGCGGGCCAGCGAGCTGCGCGCCTTTACCTCGATGATGGAGGACTCGCTGGCCGAAGATGCCCACTCGCCGGTGCCGGGTCTGGTGCATCGCTATCCCGACCGCGTGCTGATGCTGGTGACCACCGAATGCGCCAGCTATTGCCGCTATTGCACCCGCAGCCGCATCGTGGGCGATCCATCGGCCAACTTCAGCAGCCAGGAGCACCAGGCACAGCTCGACTACATCCGCGCCACGCCGCAGGTGCGCGATGTGCTGCTCAGCGGCGGCGATCCGTTGACCATTCCGCCGCGCCGGCTGGATAGCCTGCTGGGCGGGCTGCGCGCCATCCCCCACGTGGAGATCATCCGCATCGGCAGCCGCGTGCCGGTCTTCCTGCCGCAGCGCATCACCGACGAGTTCTGCCAGATGATCCGCCAGTACCACCCCTTCTGGATCAACATCCACGTCAACCATCCCAAGGAGATCACGCCGGAGCTGCGCGCGGCCTGCGCGCGCCTGGCCGACGCGGGCGTGCCGCTGGGCAACCAGAGCGTGCTGCTGGCCGGCGTCAACGACTCGGTGCATATCCAGCGCATGTTGGTGCATGAGCTGGTCAAGATGCGGGTGCGCCCCTACTACCTCTACCAGTGCGACCTGGTGGAGGGCGCGGGCCATTTCCGCACCAGCATCTCCAAGGGGATCGAGATCATCGAAGGGCTGCGCGGCCACACCAGCGGCTACGCGGTGCCGACCTACGTGGTGGATGCACCCGGCGGCGGCGGCAAGATCCCGGTGATGCCCAACTATGTGATCAGCACCGCGCCAGGCAAGACCGTGCTGCGCAACTACGAGGGCTATATCACCACCTACAGCGAGCCGCTGGACTACAACCCGCTGGAGATCAAGCACCTGGAAAGCCAGATCCCGCGCCGGACCGAGGCAGGTCAGGAAGGGGTCTATGCGCTGCTGGAGGGCCGGCAGATGGCCATCCGGCCGCAGGGCTTCGACAGCACCCATTCTCGCGGCGGCGCCATGCACCGCCTGCGCGAGCGGGCCGACAAATGGCAGCCCTTCATGGTGGGCGAAACAGTGGACATGCAGCCGGCCAACGGCCCCGCGTTGGCCGAGCCGGCGTCGGAAGATCGGTGATCGGTGATCGGTGATCGGTGTGGCCGCTCCGCCTCCGTGCAATCCGTTAATCCGTGACAATCCGTGATTCAGACGGTGATCGGTGATCGGTGATCGGTGTGGCCGCTCCGCCTCCGTGCAATCCGTTAATCCGTG
>JAJTXO010000482.1 GCA_021463315.1 Caldilineales bacterium
CATCGACGGCCTGTGGTGCGGCTATCAAGCGGGCGATCTGGCCCAGGTCGGAGGCTGCGCCGCCCGGCTGGCTGGGCTGGGCCCTGGCCTGACCCCCGCCGGCGACGACTGGCTGGCTGGCTGGCTGGTGGGGCTGCGCGCCGCAGCGGCCATGAGCGGCGATGCGCCGCCGCTGGCGTTGGCAGCCGTCGGCCAGGCAGTGATCGACAGCGGACGCGGCCGCACCACCCACCTCAGCCTGGCCTTTCTGCAGGCCGCGGCCGACGGCGCAGCCGCCCAGGCCTGGCACCGACTGATCGCCGCCCTGCCCGACGCCGACCCCGCACCCACCCGCGCGGCCATGGTCGAGATCATGCGCCACGGAGCGACGTCGGGCGCCGACATGCTAGCCGGGTTCCTGGCCGCGTTTGCGGAAGGGAACTCGGAGGAGCTTGAGGAACATGCCAATTGCAACCCGAATTCTACCTTCCGCCTACTACGACTCAGTGTCTCTGATGCTGGTGGCCAAGGAACTGCTGGCCATGCCTGGTATCCAGGATGCCGCCGTGGTGATGGGCACGCCGGCCAACCTGGCGCTGATGCGCGACGCCAACCTGCTGACGGCCGAGAGCCAGGCGGCGACGCCCAACGATTTGGTGGTGGCTGTGCTGGCCGACGAGGATCAGCAGGCCGCGGCCGCGCTGGCGGCCGTCGATGGACTGCTGGCGGCCGGCAAGGGCGGCCCACAGGATGAGGCCAGCCAACACCGGCCGCGCTCGCTGCGCGCGGCCGTGCGCACCCACCCCGACGCCAACCTGGTGCTGATCTCCGTGGCCGGCCGCCATGCGGCCCGGGAGGCGCGGTTGGCGCTGGCCAGCGGGCTGCATGTCATGCTTTTCAGCGACAACGTCAGCCTGGAGGAGGAGATCGCCCTCAAGACGCTGGCCGCGGCGCGCGGTCTGCTCTGCATGGGGCCAGACGCGGGCACCGCGATCATCAACGGCGTGGGGCTGGGCTTCGCCAACGCCGTCCCCACCGGGCCCATCGGCCTGGTCGGCGCGGCCGGCACCGGCCTGCAGTCGGTCAGCAGCGACATCGCCCGCCGCGGCAGCGGCGTCAGCCAGGCCATCGGCACCGGCGGCCGCGATCTGAACGAGGCGGTGGGCGGCCGCACCATGCTGGCTGGCATCGCCGCGCTGCAGGCCGACCCCGCGACGCAAGTCATTGTGTTGATCTCTAAGCCGCCGGCCGAGCGGGTGATGGCGGAAGTGCTGGCCGCGGCCAAGGGGCCCAAGCCGGTGGTGGTCTGTTTCCTGGGCGCGGATCCGGGCGTGGTCGAGCGGGCCGGGCTGATCCCGGTCAGCACGCTGGAGCAGGCCGCGGCCGTGGCGGTGGCGCTGGCGCAGGGCCAGGAATGGTGCAGCCCCATCGTGGCCTGCGACGAAGCGCCCTTGGCCTATCTGCCCCAAGCCCAGGCCGAGGCTGCCCAGCTCCAGCCTGGCCAGCGCTTCCTCCATGGCCTGTACAGCGGCGGCACCTTCTGCTACGAGGCGCAGTTGATCGCCGAAGGGCTGCCCGACCCGGTCTACTCCAACGCGCCCATCGCCAAGCCGGGCGTCAGCCATCAGCCGCCGGCCGACGCGGTGATCCACGGCCAGCACCAGATTCTCGACCTGGGCGCCGACGAATACACCGTGGGCCGGCTGCATCCCATGCTGGATCCCAGCCTGCGCAACCGCGCCATCGTCCATGCGGCCGACGACCCGCAGGTGGCCGTGCTGTTGTTGGACGTGGTGCTGGGCTACGGCGCGCATCCTGACCCGGCCGGCGAGGCGGCTCAGGCGATCGCAACGGCCAAGGCGCGCGCGGCCGCGGCCGGGCGCGCGCTGCCGGTGGTGACCTTCGTCTGCGGCACCGAGGAGGATCCGCAGCGTCTGAGCCAGCAGGAGGCCAAATTGCGGGCGGCCGGCGCGCTGGTGACAGCCAGCAACGCGCAGGCCACCCGCGTGGCCGCGCTGATCCTGGCCAGCCAGGCTTGACAGGAGACGCGCCTTGCCCTTGCCATTTTCTGGCCTGGAGGCGCTCGATTCTGGAGACCATTCCCATCCCATGACCACTGAAACCACCCAACCAACGGTGGATCGCAGCGCCACTGTCGCCCTGCGTCCTATCACCGAGGATAATCTGCGCGCGGTGCTGCGCTTGAAGGTGAGGCCGGAGCAGGAGCAGTTCGTTGCTTCCAATCCTGTCTCCCTGGCCCAGGCACACTTCAGCAAAGAGGCCTGGTACCGCGCCATCTACGCCGATGAGACGCCGGTGGGCTTCATCATGCTGGAAGATGACGCCGCGCATGCGGCGTATTTCCTCTGGCGGCTGATGATCGACCAGCGCTTTCAGCACTTGGGTTTCGGTCGGCAGGCCGTTATCCTGCTGATCGATTATGTCAAAACCAGGCCGGGCGCGACGGAACTGCTGGTCAGCCATGGCGAGGGGGAGGGCAGCCCGGCCCCCTTCTACGCCAGCCTGGGCTTCGAGTACACCGGCAAAAAGATCGACGACGAGTTGATCATGCGCCTGCCCCTCCAGCCGGCGGCCGAGGCGCCACCGCCCGCGCCGCCGGCGCAGCCGCTGACCCACGCGGTGCTCTTCAAGCTCAAAGACCGCAGCCCTGAGGCCGTGGCGAAGACGGCCGAGGTGCTGCGCAGCATGGAGGGCAAGATCGCGCCGCTGCAAGCTATCGAGGTCGGCGTCAACGTCGTTCCCTCCCCGCGCGCCTATGACATCGCCCTGATCACCCGCTTCGCCAGCCTGGCCGACATGGAGCTCTACCAGGTTCACCCCATCCATCAGGAAGTGCTGACCCACATGCGTGCGGTGCTGGAGGTGTCGGCGGCGGTGGATTATGAAGGTGATTGGTAGAGTGGTAGATTGGTAGACAGGAGAATCCTTTATGAGCAGTATCCCCGATCTTTTTGCCCAACAGCTCAAGCCGATCAACGTCGGTCTGGAGACCTTCGCTCAGAGCCTGGCGACGCAAGGCGTGGCTGTGGTGGCGGTGGATTGGCAGCCGCCCGCCGATGGTTATGTCGAGCTAGATAGACTACAAGGCGTGGATGTGGACGCGGCCAATGCCGAGGCGGTGCAGCGCATCATGGCTGGCCGGCCGATGCTGGTGGGCATGGGCGTCGCGCGCGACGTCATCCCCGGCTTCCATGACCGGCTGATCACCCACAGCGGGCCGCCCATCGCCTGGGAACGCATGTCTGGCCCCACGCGCGGCGCGGTGATCGGCGCGCTGATCTACGAAGGGCTGGCCGATACGCCGGAGGCCGCGGCCGAGCTGGCTGCCAGCGGCGCGATCGAGTTCGCCCCCTGTCATCACTTCAACGCGGTGGGCCCCATGGCCGGCATCATCAGCCCCTCCATGCCGGTGTTCATCGTGCGCAACGAGGCCACGGGCGACCCTGCGTCCGGCTCAGGGCAGGTCATGGCCTACGCCACGCAGAACGAGGGGCTGGGCCGGGTGCTGCGCTACGGCGCCTACGGGCCAGAGGTGATCGAGCGCCTGCGCTGGATGGAGAGCGTGCTCTACCCGGCCTTGCAGCGCGCGCTGGAGAAGACCGGTCCCATCGACCTGCGCAGCATGACCGCGCAGGCGCTGCACATGGGCGACGAGTGCCACAACCGCAACAAGGCCGGCACCTCGCTCTTCATCCGCGCCATGGGGCCGGCGCTGGCCGAGACCAGCGATGCGGCCACCGCGGCCGCGGTGCTGCGCTTCATGGACGGCAACGACCACTTCTACCTCAACCTCTCCATGCCGGCCATCAAGGCGATGCTGCTGCCGGCCGAGAACATCCCCGGCTGCACCCTGGTGACCGTGATGGCGCGCAACGGCACCGACTGG
>JAJTXO010000483.1 GCA_021463315.1 Caldilineales bacterium
GCCGCGGCAGGTCGAGCAGCGACTTGATCGCCTCGTTGATCCAGGAGGAGAGCATGGTCAGCAGCAGCAGTCGGGCGCCCCAACTGCGGTTGATGCACCAGTAGACCAGCGTCAGGATCACCAGATAGGCATCGCGGTTGCCCAGCCAGGTGATGGCCAGGAAGAACGCGTCCAGCGCGCTGTTGCTGAACGCTTGAATAGCCAGGATCAGATCTGTGCCCCAGGTGTGGAGGCCGAGCAGTTGGTCCATGGGGAGCCTTTCTGGGTATGGGGGGAGTAACCCGTAATGCGTAACTCGTAACCCGGAATCGCGGGCTGCATCTTTTGGTTATGAATTAGGCGCTCTCACGGAATAAGTGATCCGACAGATGCTGTGGCTCGTGTCGATTAGACCGCTGTGGACAAGTCAACCTGGATCATTATTGCTTTGAATTCGCCTTACATGTTTCGGGCAATGCATACCCGGACAGAATTCCCACGATTCCGGGTTACGAGTTACGCATTACGAGTTACGAGTTGCGCATTACGAGTTACGGGTTGCGCTCCTCACCGCCGCCAACAGCAGCTCCGTGCCGGCCACCATATCCGCGATGGCGATGTGTTCGTTGGGCGTATGCACGTCGGCCATGCCAGTGCTGATGACCACACAGGGGACGCCGGCCGCGGTGTAGATGTTGCCGTCGGTGCCGCCGCCGCCGGCGCGCAGGTGAACTTCGTGGCCCAGGCTGCGGGCCGCGTTGGCCACCAACTGCACGATGGGATCCTCTTCGGTCAGGCGATAGGTGGTGTAGGTGCGGGCTACGTTGGCTTCCAGCCGAGCGCCGTGGCGCTCGGTCGCGTCCTGGAAGGTTTGGAGGATGGTCGCGGTCAGCGCCTCCAGCTTGGCGTTGTCGCGGCTGCGCGCCTCGCCGATGATCTTGACGCGATCGGGGACGATGTTGCGCGCCGTGCCGCCCTCGATGATGCCCACGTTGCAGGTGGTCTCGGCGTCGATGCGCCCCAGCGGCATGGCCGCGATGGCCTCGGCCGCCACGCGGATGGCGTTGATGCCCTTTTCCGGCTCTGCGCCGGCGTGCGCGCTGACGCCATGCACCGTCAGGCGGATGTTGTCCTGCGACGGCGCGCTGACCACGAGGTTGCCGGTGGGGCCGCCCGCGTCCAGCACAATGCCATAGCGGGAGCGCAGCCGGCTGGTGTCCAACTGCCGCGCGCCGTACAGGCCCAGCTCCTCGCCCACCGTGATCACGATCTCCAGCGGCGGGTGGGAGAGTCCCTGCTCCTGCAGCACGGTCAACACCTCCAGCACCGCGGCCACGCCCGACTTGTCGTCAGCGCCCAGGATCGTCGTGCCGTCGCTGTAGATCACGCCGTCGCGGATCACCGGTTGGATGCCGCGATCCACGCCCACGGTGTCCATGTGGGTGCTGAGCAGCAGCCAATCGCCATGGCCCTGGCCCGCGGGCGTGCGGCCCACCAGGTTGCCCACCGCATCTATCTCGGTCTCCAGGCCCAGCGCATCGAGCCGAGCTTGCAGATGAAGTCCGATCTCAGCCTCGAAATTGCTGGGACTGTCGATGCGCACCAAATCGAGAAAAGTTTGAACGAGACGCTGTTGGTTGATCATGGGCCGATGCCTTTCCGGGCTATCCAGGGGAACTGAGGGAACTGAGGGAGCTGGGGGAATTCAGGGAAACCCGGCAGCAGGCAGGATTATAGCACAGATGCGGGGACGCGGCAATGTGTTGGCAAATCAACGGCGATGGGGTAAACTGGCGGAGATAGTATCATCTCAATAGATTGGGGAAGACTTCCGAAGTCTCGACCCCGGTTTTTTGAGATGACACCGGAGATATTGTTTGAACTGTCGAATGGAGCATGAGGTATAAGGCCATGGACTGGCAATCGTTTCCCGACTTGAATTCTGCCCCGGCTGAGGTGATGTTTCGGCTGCCGGCCAGCCATGGCCGGACCGCAGCGCTGGACGACTACCGCCAGCGGCAGGGCCTGTGTCTGCTCTTTCTCTCCGACTGGGAGGGACCGCGAGGGCGGAGCCAGCTCGAGACGTTGGCCGCGGCGCGGGAGGCGCTGCGCCAGCGCGATGCGGCGCCGTTGGCGGTGGCCTCGATCGATCAGCCAGCCGCCGCCGCGCTGGCGGCTGCGCTGAGCCGGCCGCTGCTGGTGTTGGCCGACGCGGATGGTCAGATGCGCCAGCGCTATCTATCCCTGGCGCCCAGCATCGCGCCCGACGCAGCCTTCCTATTCCTGTTGGATCGCTGGGGCGCGCCGCTGGCCGTAGGGCCGGCGGCGGATGACTGGATCGACGAGGCGCTGACCTGGTTCGATCTGGCCCTGGCTCGCTGCCCAGAGTGAGGGATCAGCGAATGGCCCGTGGGGCCATGAACCCTTCCTACACCACCGCTCCCCGCTTGATCACCGTCTCCACCAGATTCGTCCCGAAACGATAGCCCACGTGGCGGTAGTCGGGGATGTCCAGCACCAGCACGTCGGCCTGCTTGCCGGCCTCCAGGCTGCCCACGTAGCGGCCTAGATTCAGCGCGTGGGCGGCGTTGATGGTGGCGGCGTTGATCGCTTCGGCCGGCGTCAGCTTGAGGTAGCGGCAGGCCAGGGCGACGATGAACTGCATCGATTCGCACCAGCAGGTGCCGGGGTTGAGGTCGCTGGCCAGCGCCAGCGCGCCGCCCAGCTCGATCAAACGGCGGGCGCGGGTGAAATCGTGATGGCCCAGGCCGAAGGGGGTGCCGGGCAGACTGACCGCGATGGTGTCCGACGCGGCCAGGCTGGCCAGTTGCTCGTCGGTGGTGCGCACCAGGTGATCGGCGCTGGCCGCACCCAGCTCTGCGGCCAGCGCCGCGCCGCCGATGGGCTCGAACTCGTCGGCGTGCAGCTTCAGACCCATGCCCAGCTCGGCCGCGGCCTCCAGGATGCGGCGGGTTTGCGCCAGATCGAAGACGCCGGCCTCGCAGAAAACGTCGCAGAAATCGGCCGCGCGCACGTAGTATTCGCCCTCGACGGTCTCCACGGTGTAGCGCAGATCAGCGACCGCGGGCAGCATCTCCTCCACCACCAGATCGACGTAGGCATCGGTGCGCCCGGCGTACTCGGCCGGCACGGCGTGCGCGGCCATGAAGGTCGGGACCAGATCCATGGGGTGCTCTTCGTCCAGCAGGCGGATGGCGTCGAGCATCTTGATCTCGCTGTCCAGATCCAGGCCATAGCCGGTCTTGACCTCGGCGGTGGTGGTGCCGTGCGCCATCATTGTGTCCAGCCGGGGCAGGGTTTGGGCGATCAGCTCGTCCAGCGAGGCCGCGCGCGTGGCGCGCACGGTGGACATGATGCCGCCGCCGGCCTGCATGATCTGCATGTAGGTGGCGCCGGCGATGCGCTGCTCGAGCTCGCCGGCCCGGTCCCCGGCCCACAGCAGGTGGGTGTGGGGATCGACAAAGCCAGGCAGCACCACCTTGCCGGTCGCGTCGATGACATGGGCCGCGGCGGGATCGTCCAGCAGGGCCAGCAGCTCGGCCGTGCGGCCCACGGCCACGATCTGTCCCTCCAGGCTGGCCAGCGCGCCATCCTCGATCAGGCCAGGATCGGCCAGCGCCGCGCCGCGCTTCGGCCCATCGGGGCTGGCGCAGGTCAACATCTGAGCAGCATTGATGATCAACAGGTCGGCGTCCATGAAGGCTCCTTGGGGAGTAATTCGTAATGCGTAACCCGTAACCCGGAGTCAGCGGGGAGCGTCTCTCGCGGGTTGAGTAATTCGTAATGCGTAACCCGGAGTCAGCGGGGAGCGTCTCTCACGGGTTGAGTAATTCGTAATGCGTAATGCGTAACCCGGAGTCAGCGGGGAGCGTCTCTCACGG
>JAJTXO010000484.1 GCA_021463315.1 Caldilineales bacterium
TTGCTGGAACGTTACCGCTACGATGTGGTGCAGATCGAGGGAATCGAGATGGCGCCCTACGGCCTGTGGCTCTTGCAGCATCCGCTCTGGCGCAACGCCCAGCAGAAGGACGACCTGCCGACCATCCCCATCGGCCGGCCGCGCCTGGTGTTCGACGACCACAACGCCGAATATGTCTTGCAGCAGCGGGCCTGGGAGACTGACCGGCTCAAGCCGAACCGCTGGCACGCGGCCGCCTACTCACTGGTGCAGTGGGACAAGCTGCGCCGCTATGAGCGTCAGATCTGCCAGCGCGCCGACCGGGTCATCGCTGTGTCTGAGGCTGACCGCGAGGCCCTGCTGCGCCTTGATCCCAAGCTGGCGATCACCGTGATCCCCAACGGCGTGGATCTGGGCTATTATGCGGCCTACAGTCGGGCCGGCGATCCGCAGGCGCCCGACTACGGCCCCAATGCGTTGGTCTTCACCGGCAAGATGGATTTCCGGCCCAACGTGGATGCGGTGACCTGGTTCGCCCATGCGATTCTGCCTTTGGTGCGCCAGCAGATACCCGACGCGCAGTTCGTCATCGTCGGCAAGGAGCCGCACCCGCGCGTGCAGACGCTGGCCGGGCTGGAGGGCGTCACCGTCACCGGCTTCGTGCCCGACATCCGCGCCCACATCGCCGCGGCCGCGGTCTACGTGGCGCCCTTGCGCATCGGGGGCGGCACGCGGCTCAAGGTGCTGGAGGCCTTGGCCATGCGCAGCGCCTTGGTATCGACCCGGCTGGGCTGCGAGGGTTTTCCGCTGATCGATGGCCAGGAAGCGCTGTTGGCCGACGACGCCGCAAGCTTCGCGCGCGCGGTGGTGCTGCTGCTGCGCGATCCTGTCCGGCGGGAGCGTCTGGGCGAGGTGGGCCGGCGCTTCGTGGAGGCAACCTATGGCTGGCCGGCCATCGTGCCCAAGTTGCAGGCGGTCTACCGTGAGCTGGGGGTGAATGGCGACTGAGTACACCGTGGATTTGCCACAAAGCGCGCAAAGAACACAGAGGAGCTTCAGCCTTTCTGTGTGCTCTCTGCGTTCTGTGTGGCTGATCTTCTTGCTACTTGTGCAAGAACTCAACGGAGCTTCAGCCTTTCTGTGCGCTCTCTGCGTTCTATGTGGCTGATTTTCTTGCTATCTGTGCAAGAACTCAACTGGTAAGCGCCTATGGATGAGATCACTCCGCTGGCCCAGCGCGAGGCGTTGGCGCAGAAGCATCGTCAGGCCTTGGCCGGCAGCCGGCGCCGCAGCCGCCGGCAGGCCGCGCGGCTGCCGCTGTTGCGGCTGTGGGGTCAACGCTACCCCAAGACGCCGCCGGCCAGCCCGCCGCAGCGCGTTTTGGTCATCCGCCCCGACCACCTGGGGGACCTGCTCTTCACCACGCCCGCGCTGCATCTGCTGCGCGCCAGCCTGCCCGCTGCGCACATCGCCGGGCTGGTGGGTCCGTGGGGCGAGGCGGTGCTGGCTGGCAATGCTGACCTGGATGAGCTGCTCATCTGCCCTTTCCCCGGCTTCACCCGTCAGGCCAAGGGAGACCTGCTGGCCCCCTATCGCCTGCTGCACAGCCAGGCCGCGCGGCTGGCGGACATGCAGTTCGACCTGGCGTTGATCCTGCGCTTCGATCACTGGTGGGGCGCCTGGCTGGCGGCCGCGGCTGGCATACCTGGCCGTCTGGGCTATGCCATCCCGGAAGTCGAGCCGTTTCTGACGCGGGCGATACCCTACGTGCCGGGCCGGCATGAGGTGGTGCAGAATCTGGCCCTGGCTCTGGCGGCGGGTGATCGGTTATCGGTAATCGGTGATCGGTTATCGGTCACGGATCACGGATCACCGATCACCGATCACGGATCACCGTTCACCGGTCAGCTCGACAGCCAGTGGCGGCTGCACTTCGCAGTCTCGGACGCGGACGCAGCCGCGGCCGCGGCGCTGCTGCCGGCCACGGAGCGACGCTTGGTGGCCATTCACCCCGGCAGCGGCGCGGCGGTCAAGCGTTGGCGACCGGCCGCCTGGGCCGAGCTGACTCGCCAGTTGATCGTGGACCTGGGCGCGCAGGTGCTCTTCACCGGCTCGGCCGGCGAAGCGGAGCTGATCGAGCCGGTGCTGGCCGCGCTGGCCGCGGGGCCGCCGTTGCCGGCCGCGCCGGTTTCACTGGCCGGTCAGACCGATTTGGGCACGCTGGCCGCGCTGTATCGGCGCTGCGCGCTGGTGATCGGCCCCGACAGCGGCCCGCTGCATCTGGCTGTGGCCGCGGGCGCGCCGACCATCCACCTCTACGGCCCGGTGGACCGGCGCACCTTCGGCCCGTGGGGCGATGCCCGGCGCCACGCGGCGCTGATCTCCGATTGGGGCTGCATCCCCTGCAACCGGCTGGACTGGCCCGACGCGGCGCTGGCCGAGCATGGCTGCGTGCGCGAACTCCGCGTGGAGCAGGTGATGGCCGAGGCCCAACGCTTGTTGGCTGCGATCTGAGCACCTGTGCTATAATGTCGGCATGTTCAAGACAACCCTGACACCGATGAAAGCAACCCCGATGGATATCGTATTGGAGGAGGACCGCCACTGGTGGTTCGCCAGTCGCACGCGGGCGATCCTGGGCTACCTGGACCGCTTTGTGGGGCCCAACGATCCGAGCCGCCGCATCCTGGATGTGGGGTGCGGTGCGGGCAATATGATGCATCACCTGAGCCACTACGGCCAGGTCATCGGCGTTGATCTGTACAGCAAGCCGCTGGAGGTAGCGCGCCAGCGCGGCCTGAACGTGCAAGAGGGCAGCGCCGACGATCTGCCCTTCGATGACCAGACCATGGATGTGGTGACGCTGCTGGATGTGGTGGAGCATGTGCCCAACGAGCATGGCGTCTTCGTGGAGTGCCAACGGGTGCTCAAGCCGGGCGGCAAGCTGGTGGTCACCGTGCCGGCCCTGATGTGGCTGTGGAGCCAGAACGACGTGCTCAACGCGCATCAACGTCGCTATACCCGCGCCGAGCTGAAGCAAAAGCTGGAGCGCCACGGCCTGCACGTGTTGGCTGCCTCCTACAACAACTTCTTCCTCTTCCCCATGGCGGCTGGGCTGATTCTGGCCCGCCGCGGCCGGGCTGAGCCAGAGCTGGCCTCACCGCACTTCGACGCCAACGCCTACCAGGTGGAGATGGAGCCCGCGCCCCCCGGCATGAACGGCGTGCTGACCGGCGTGGGCAAGGTCGAGGCTGGCCTGATCAAGCGGGTGGCGCTGCCCATCGGTACGTCGATTCTGTGCATTGCGCAGCGGTAGCGCCTTCCTTTGTCGCCAGCGCTTCCGATCAATCACCAGTCCAGACGCTTCAACCCTGCGAAATCTGTTCGCCACGAACCCACCACCTATGACCAGCGACGAAATCCGCGCCCGCATCGCCGCGCTGGAAGCTGAGGCTGAGCTGAACGCTCAGGCGGAGGCTGGCCAGCGCCACCGATCGTCTACGGCACGGCCGGCTGACGATCCCGACCCCTGGCAGCGTCTGTTCGATGCCACCTGGATCGACCCGGCCACCCTGGACGACGACGACATCTCGTTCAACGGCTGGCTGAGCGAGGGGCTGCGCGGGCTGAAAGCCTATCTGCGCAGCGCGGGCCTCAGCGACGAATTTTGGCTGCACATGCGCGGCGCTGAGCGGGAGCTGCTGTTGGCCGCCCGCGCCCTGATCGACGCCCGCCTGGAGCTGGTGGATGCCCGCGGCCGCAAAGCCGAGCAGGCCAGCCGGCTGCAGGAGATCGAGATCGATTTTTAACTCGTAATGCGTAACTCGTAACCCGAATCGTGGCTTGGGTCTCTGGGTTGCGAAAGCTCGCCATGACGAGCGATGCGCGGTCACGTAACT
>JAJTXO010000485.1 GCA_021463315.1 Caldilineales bacterium
ATTCCGGGTTACGTGTTACGCATTACGTGTTACGCATTACGTGTTACGCATTACGTGTTACGCTACAAACCCGTGGGCGGCCAACACGCTCTTGGCAATCGCGGTCTGCTGCGAGCGGTTGGTGCCCTCGATGCCCTCGACGGTGCGGCAGTCGCGGAAAACGCGGCCGATGGCGTAGTCCAGGATGTAGCCGTAGCCGCCGTGGGTCTGGATCATGCGGTCGCCCACATGGTAGGCGACGCGATTGGCCCACAGCTTGGCGATGGCCGCGGCCTCGCGGTCCAGCTTGCCCTGCTCGGTCAGCGATGCGCCGCGATAGATCTGGCTGCGCAGCGTCTCCACCTCCAGCGCGGAGTCGGCGATGTAGGCCTGGATCGCGCCCTTGAGCGCGATTTCGCTGCCGAACTGCTTGCGGTCGATGGCGAAGGCCACGCCCAGGTCCAGCGCGTGCTGCGCGCCGCCCAGGGCGATGGCGGCCATGGAAAGCCGCGAGAAGTCGGTCACCAGGTCCAGCACCTGCTGCGCGCCGCCTGGCTGGCCCAGCACGTTCTCGGCCGGCACAGCCACATCGTTCAGGTAGAGCGGGTGGATCTGTACGCCGCGCATCCCTAGCGTCTTGTCGCGCAGGCCCAGCTTCAGTCCTGCGGCGTCGGCTGGCACGAGGAAGGCCGTCGGTCCTTCCGGCGCCACCGCAAAGATCACGTAGAGGCCGGCGATCCCCGCGTTGGACACCCAGGCTTTGGTGCCGTGCAGGATGTAGCCGTCGTCGACGGGTCGCGCCTGCGCCTGCAGCGAGCCCAGCGCGATGGAATCGGGCTCGTTCAGCGCCCACGCGCCGATGGCTGCGCCCTCGGCCAGCGTGGGCAGCCATTCCTCGCGCTGCGCCTCGCTGCCGCACAGCAGGATAGCCCGGCTGACCAGGCTGTTGTGGACGTGCAGCACCATAGCGGTGCTCATGTCGACCTTGGCGAGCTCCTCCAGCAGCAGGATATAGCTCATGGGATCCAGCGCCGCGCCGCCGTAGTCCTCCGGCGTCAGCGCGCCCAGAAAGCCCTGCGCGGCGGCTTTTTTCAGCAACGCGGCGGGCACGTTCTCATCTTCGGCCATATGCTCCGCGCGCGGCTCCACCTCCTTGGCTGCAAAGTCCGCGAACATCTCGCGAAACATGGCTTGCTCATCGGTGAAGGCATAGTTCATGGGGGCCTCCTTGGGTGGTAGATTGGGAACTGGTAGATTGGTAGATTGGGGACTGGTAGATTGGGAACTGGTAGATTGGTAGATTGGTAGATTGGTAGGTTGGTAGATTGGTACGTGACTGCTGCGCACCAATCTACCATTTCACCAATCTACCATTTCACCAATCTACCAATCTACCATTTCACCAATCTACCAATCTACCATTTCACCAATCTACCAATCTACCAATTTACCAGCTAACTATCCGTGAAATTCGCCCGGCGCTTTTCGATGAAGGCCAGGATGCCCTCGCGGGCGTCGTTGGTCATGGCCAGGCCGGTGATGCCGTCCAGCTCCACGGCTAAGCCTTCGGCCATGGGCAGATCGGCGCCGGCGTTGATCGCCTCCAGCGCCTTGGCGATGGCCACGCCGCCCTTTTCGCTGATCTTCTTGGCCAGGCCCATGGCCTCTTTCACCACCGCGGTGGCGGGCACGACCTTGTTGACCAGGTTGATGCGATAGGCCTCCTGGGCGTTGAGGATGTCGCCGGTCAGGATCATCTCGATGGCCTTGCCCTTGCCCACGACGCGCTGCAAGCGCTGGGTGCCGCCCCAGCCGGGCATGATGCCCAGGTTGATCTCCGGCAGGCCAAAGCGGGCCTTGTCGCCGGCGATGCGCATGTGGCAGGCCAGCGCCAGCTCCAGGCCGCCGCCCAGCGCCACCGCGTTGATGGCCGCGATCACCGGCTTCTGGCAGGCCTCGATCTTGCTGAACAGCGTCTGGCCGCCCTGCATGTAGGCGCGGATGGCGGCCTCGTCGCCCTCCATGCCCTTGATCTCCTTGATGTCCGCGCCGGCCACGAAGGCAAACTGGCCCGCGCCGGTCAGGACGATGGCCTTGACCTCCGGATTGTCGGTCGCCTCGTCGATGGCTGCTCCCAGCTCTTCCAGGGTGCGGCGGTCGAAGGCGTTGGCCGGCGGATGGTCGATAGCGATCACGGCGATGCGGTCCTGCACGCCGAATTTGATGTTCTGGTACTCTGCCATGGGTGTGCTCTCCTGGGTTGGTAGATTGGTAGATGGGTAGATTGGTAGATTGGTAGAGTGGTAGATTGGTAGATTGGTAAATTGGTAAATTGGTGGGTGGGTAGATTGGTAAAGTGGTGGGTGGGTAAAGTGGTGGCGAGCGAGCGCAACCAATCTACCAATCTACCTCGCACCAATCTACCAATCTACCTCGTACCAATCTACCAATCTACCAATCTACCTCGCACCAATCTACCATGCCATATGCTCGTGGAAGCCGCGGCCGCTTTGCTTGCCGAGGTGGCCGGCGCGGACTTTGGTCTTGAGCAGCAGCGAAGGGCGGAAGCGCTCGCCGCCCCAGGGGGCGTGCAGCATCTCTTCCAGGCCGGCCAACACCACGTCCAGGCCGATCTCGTCGGCGATGGCCAGCGGGCCGACCCGCTCGCCCTGATAGGACATGCCGGTGCCGGCGATCATGGCCATGTCGATGTCGGGGATCGAGGCGATGTTCTCCTGGGCGATCATGGCCGCCTCGTTGATCATGGGGAAGACCAGGCGCTCCACCGAGAAGGGGCCCTGAGCGATGCCGCTGGCCTGGATGGCCGCGATCATCTCCTTGACCGGGGCGTCGCTGGCGTCGCCATAGCCGTAAAAGCCGCCCCCCGTCTTCTCGCCGAAGCGGCCGGCCGCCACCAGGCGCTTGAGGATCTCCGGCGACTCGAAGCGGGGGCCATACTCGCTGGTCATATACGCGCCGGCGTGCGCGCTGACGTCGATGCCCATGAAGTCCAGCAGGGTGAAAGGCCCCATAGGCATGCCGAACTCGACCATGGCCTCGTCGATCTCGCTGGCCGTGGCCGCGCCTTCCTGCAAGGCCATCATGGCCTCGCCCAGATAGGGGGCCAACAGGCGGTTGACCAGGAAGCCGGGGCACTCCTTGACCACCACCGCGATCTTGCGCAGGCTTTCGGTGAACTGCACCGTGTCGTCCACCACTTCCTGCGTGGTGTCCAGGCCGGGGATGATCTCCACCAGCTTCATGACGTGGGCAGGGCTGAAGAAGTGCATGCCGACGGTGCGCTCCGGCCGGCCACCCTTGTGGCCCATCTCCGAGATGCTCAACGCTGAGGTGTTGGAGGCGAAGATGGCCGTCTCCGGCGCCACCTTGGCCAGATCCTGGAAGACCTGCACCTTGAGGTCCATGCGCTCCGGCACGGCCTCGATGATGAAATCGGCGTCCTCGAAGGAATCGTAGTCCAGGGTGAACTCGATCAGATCCATCTTGTCGCGCAGTTCGCCCTGGGTCATCTTGCCCTTGTCGACGCGGCTCTGGTAGATCTCGCGGATGTGCTCCTCAGCCTTCTTGAGCATCTCCGGGTCTACATCCTTGACCACCACCGGCAGCCCGCTGAAGCTGATCACCTGGGCGATCTCCGCGCCCATGAATCCAGCGCCGACAACTCCTGCTTTGAATATGTACATTGTTCAACCTCTTTTTGTGGTGAATGCGCGAGAGACGTAACGAGTAACTCGTAACACGTAGCCCGGAATCGCGGGATAGGTCTTTGGGTTGCAGGTTCTGCGTGACGAGAGATTCATTGCCACAGCCAAAGCGCTCCAATCCGGGTTACGGGTTACGGGTTACGTTACTTACGCGCTCAAGTTCTCAAGAATCAT
>JAJTXO010000486.1 GCA_021463315.1 Caldilineales bacterium
CTTCCGAAGTCTTATGGACTGTGAGCTCGTTTTGAACAAACCTGCGCAGACTTCGGAAGTCTCGACCCCGGTTTGTTGAGATGATACCCACGCGACAGTTACGACTGCACCCCTACGCCCAGATCGTACACCAGCTTGCCCCCCAGCCAGCCCTCCACCGCCAACAGCGCCAGCCCGGCCAGCAGCAATGCCAGCAGCCAGATCCGGCGGCGCGGCTGATCCAGCACAGCCGGAGCGCGCAGCCGCTCGTAGAGCAGCAGGCCATAGACGATCAGCAGGCCAAAGCCGGCCGCGATGTGCGGATTCATCACCGCCAGCACCGCAGGATCGTCCAGCGCGGCGTTGCGATCCACCAGGCCGCTGACAACGGCCGGAAAGATGCCCAGCCAGCCCAGCAACAGCATGAGCCAGGCCGCGACGGGCAGCGCGGGTCGCCGCCAGCCCAACAGATAGACCAGAGCCAGAATGCTGCCCGTGGCCAGCAGCGCCACCGGAAAATGAACCAGGCGGGGATGGAGCGGTTCCAGAATCGACATGGCGCCAGTATAACACACAGCGCGTGCCAACGCCCAAACCGCCAGCCTTCCGCGGCTGGGGCCGGTTCTTGCGCAGCGCCCCGGACCCTGGCGCGCTGGTTCCGAGGATGGCGCGGGGTTTGACCGCGCCGCCTCAGGACGCCAAGCCGCGTGCTTTGACGGCAGCTACCAAGTATGTTACGATTGCCCAACAGCAGCACGGAGTCGAGGCTTCAGCCGGCCCGCCCGTGTCATCTCAAAAAACCGGGGTCGAGACTTCCGAAGTCTGAGAAGTCTCCCCCCTCTATTGAGATGATACGCCCGCCCGCATGGAAACCCGACTCCCAGTGGAGCCACGGCCTGGACCAGGACGACAACCATGAAGAATCCCCTCACCGCGCTGGCAGAGTCGCTTCTGCACAACACCACCACAGCCTCCGGTCAATCGACCCTGCCGGGCTGGCTGGTCACCCCGCTGGCCATGGCCGCCGGCGAAGACTCGGCCACGCCCAAAAAGCCGGGCTGGGTCGACGAGAACATGGTGCGCAAGGCCATCGCCCTCTACCGGGCTGCCAGCGCGCGCAGCGCGGCCCCGGCCGCGATCGGCTGGCAGTTCTCGCCCGACGGCTCGCAGGCCATCCAGGTCTTGCCAGCGCCGACCGACACCCTTCAACAGCAAGCTTTCACCGAGTTCAGCCGCCGGATCGGATCAGTGACCATGAATCACCCCCGTCTGGCGCCGGTCCTGGACGCTGCCATGCGCCAAGGCTATCCCTACCTGGCCGCGCGCATCGGCGCCAGCTTCCAGTCGCTTACCCGGCGTTTCGACCTGCCGCTGCCCCCCCAGCGGGCTCTCCAGATCGGCGAGCAAGCGATGTCGGCGCTGGAATATGCCCACTACCGCGATATCTACCATGGCGCGTTCGATCTACACGACATTCTGGTCAACGAGCAGGGCCAGATCAGCCTGCTGGGCATCGGTGTGGAGCAGTTGCGCCAGCGCCTGGGCCCACCCGGCGTCGCCCTGATCACGCCGCTGCTGCCGCCGGAGATCGAAGCCGGCACGCAAACGCCCGACAAGCGCACCGATGTCTTTGCCATGGGCGCCCTGCTCTACATCCTGCTGACCAACCGGGTGCCGGCCGCCGGCCAGCAGATCACCCTCTCCCAGACGCTGCCCGACGTGCCCGCGGCCGTCGACGCCGTGCTGACCAAGGCGCTGGCCGCCGACCCCAATGATCGCTACCCCAGCCTGGTGGAGATGAACCGCGATCTGAGGGTGGCGTTGCGCGCACGCCGGACGGTGGCCCGGCCCTCGACGCCCGCACAACGAAGCGTTGCTCCTGCCCCCGCGCGCCGACATGCCGCGTCTGCCCTGCCGCCTCATGGCGAGACCCAGGCAGCCAGGCCGGGCAGCGCCACCCCTGATGGCTTCCCAGAGCCGGTGGTCATACCGGCGGTCGACATCAGCGTGCTGGATCTGATGCACGAAATGCCCCAGGTTGCGCTGCCGGCAACCCTGGATTTCCCTGCTATCCCTGAAATGCCCAAAATCGATTGGGCGGAAATGCTGCGGCCGGTGGACCTGAGCGAGCTGGGAGGCGACCCATCCAGCGATCTGGCCTATAGCTATGCCGAGACGCTGGCGCCCGATCCTCTGGTTGCCGCGGCCATGGCGGTCACGGCCACCGAACAGGCCCAGCAGAACCGGCAACGCCAAATGCGCCGGCCCGCGGCCAGCGCTCAGCCCGCCAGCCAGCCCGCCACACCGCCGCCCAGCCCACACCAAACCCCGGCCAAGCCGCGCCGCGCCGGCCGCCGGTGATCGATCTCAGCGACCTGCTGCAAACCACGGGCGGCGCGCTGCACGGTCCGGCCTTCGACCGCCGCTTTTCATCCTTCCTCTACGACTCGCGGCTGCTGGCTGCGCCAGCGGACGCGCCCGGCGCGGCAACAACGCCCGGCCCCCTCTTCGTTGCGGTCAAAAGCGAAACCGGGGACGGCCATGACTACATTCTGGATGCCGTGGCACGCGGCGCCTGTGGGGTGCTCTGCCAGCGACCCGTGGATCTGGCCGACCACGGCGTCACCTGCATCGTCGTGCCAGACACGCGCGCTGCCTTGCTGGCCTATGCCGCCTTTGCCCTGCAACGGCCAAATCTGACCACGGTCGGAATCACCGGCTCTGCCGGCAAGACCACCACCAAGGAGCTGATCACCGCGGTGCTGGCGCGCGGTCGCCGGCCAGTTTTCCACAACCAGGGCAGCATCAACGGCCGCTATGGACTATCCATCGCGGCTGGCGAGCTGGCCGCGCAGCACGAGATCGCGGTGTTGGAGCTGGCCGCGGACAGCTTCGACGAGATTCGCGATCTGGCAGCCCTGTCGCGGCCGCAGGTGGGGGTAGTCACCTCGGTGGGCGAGGCGCATCTGGCCACCTTCGCATCGCTGGCGGCCATTGCCGAGGAAAAGGGACGGCTGCTGGAGGCATTGCCGCCCGATGGTCTGGCCGTGCTCAACGCCGACGACAGCCACGTGCTGGCTATGGCTGGCCGCACCCGCGCCCAGGTGCTCACGGTCGGCGCTCATCCGGCCGCCGATCTGCGCATCGACAGCCTGCTGGCCCATGAGGCAGGCCTGCTATGCACATTTTCGGATAATCGCGCCTGGCTGGCGCAGCATTTGAACGAGGAAGCGCTGCCGCCGGCGCGTCTGACCATTCGCTCCCGGCTGCTGGGCCGGCATCATGCCCCCCTGCTGCTGGCCGCGCTGGCCGTGGGAGCCTGGTTTGGCCGGCCACTGGACGAGATGCTGGCTGCGCTGGCCAGCTTTGCGCCGCTGCCCGGCCATCTGGCCCCGCTGGCCGGCCTGCACGGCGCGCTGCTGCTGGACGACACCGCCAACGCCAGCCCTGCCTCCATGGCGGCCGCGCTGGAGACGCTGGCCTTGTTTCCAGGGCGACTACGCGCAGCGGTGCTGGGCGACATGTGGGACCTGGGCGCGTATGAGGCTGAAGCCCACCGGCAGGCCGGCCGGCACGCCGATCGACAGCGCGTGTTCGTCGATCACGCGCTGGCAATAGCCGTGGATCGTGTACACCGCCATCTCGTCGGCACGCGCCAGCGCGATGCGCAGCAGCGAGCGCGCGCGGCGCGCCGCCACGTCGTCGAGGCGCGCCGCACAGGCGACGCAGAACGGCTCGTCGACGGCGCTGGCACGCCCCTCGATCCGGTCGTCGAGCAGCCGCTCGAGTTGCGCGATGCGCTGGCGAATGCGCGCGCCCAGTTCGGCCGTGGCCGCGTTGGTGAAGGTGACCACGAGCACCTGCTCGATACCCAGACCGCGCTCGACGAGTGCGCGCA
>JAJTXO010000487.1 GCA_021463315.1 Caldilineales bacterium
CCAGCCAGTCCAACCGCCACCGCGGCCGTGGCGACCTCCACGCCCGCGCCGGACACACCTACGCCGGCGCCGTCTACCGCCACGCCCGCGCCGGACACAGCGACGCCGGCCGGGGATGAAGCCGCTCAGCCAACCCTGCCGCCCACCTCCACGTCCGTCCCGACGCACACATCCGTTGCCATCCGGCCGCCCACCGCGACCCCAGCGCCGCCTGCCGCCACAGTCCCGCCCGCGCCGGCCGCGCCGCCGGCCAGCCCAGCCGCGACAACCAGCCTGGCCGTGGCGCTTCTGGAGCCCATCGACGGCGACACGCGCGAGGGCGAGGTCGCCTTCCGTTGGAACGTGACCGGCGGCAGCCTGGCGGCCGGGCAGAGCTTCGAGGTCTTTTTCTACCGGCCGGGCGAGGACCCGTTGACCGGCGGCTTTGGTCTGGCCGCTCCGACCACGGGCAACGCGGCCCAAGTCGATCTGGCCGCCCTGGACGCCGCCGCTGGCCATCCGCTGGACCCAGGAAGCTACCTGTGGAGCGTGCGGCTGGTGCAGGGCGGTCGCCCGCTGCGGGTGCTGGCCGATGGCCGGCGGCTGGTCTACCAGCGGCCGGCGCAGCAGCAGCCCGAGCAACCTGCTGCGACAGCCCCACCGCCTGGATGTATCGGCGACTTGTGTCCGTGACATGGTGGATGGATGGAGTCCGATCAGTTGGCGGGCTTTGGGATGGATTCGGTGGCTTTAAGCTCCAGAGGAAGGCCCTAGATGATGAAACGTCTTTTACAGATCAGTGTGATCGGCGCTATGTGCATGTCGGGTCTGCTTATTGTGGCTTCCCTGGCTCTGTCGCCAGCAACTTCGCGCGCCGAAACGGCTGCCAATCTGGTCAAGTTGCCCAGCAAGGATATCTATGTCGCCTCCGGTCAGCCAAATCAGGCTCAACCCAATGACCGGGCGCTGTGGGTGGGCTTGAATCGCTCCAATCAGGGCGAGGAGCGTATCCTGCTGCAATTTGCCTTGAGCGAAATACCCCGGGGTAGCCTGATCAACTCGGCCGTGCTGCGGCTCACGCTGGGCGGGACCAATGCTGGCGATCCACCCCTGCCAGTCCAGGCGGTGCGCATCACCAACGACAACTGGACGGAGAACATCACCTGGAGCCAGCATCTGGCGCTGCCGGTCGACGAGAGCAGCGCCGCAGTGACCCAAGTTGGCACGGCGCTGGTGGCCTACGAATGGGATGTGCGCGCCTTGCTGCAGACCTGGAGCAATCAGCGCCCAGGGGATGCGTTCAGCTTGCGGCTGCGCGCAAATACCACCAGCGGCCAGCACATGCGCGCCTTCTGGTCAAAAGACTGCTCGGACACGGACTGTGGCGCGCCTCCTGGCAAACGACCTCAGTTGATCATCAACTACCAGCCGCCGACCGCGACCAACACGCCCACCCACACCCCCACGCCGACGGGCACGCCCACGGCCGGGGTGGCCATCGTGCTGCGCAACACCCCGATGGGCGCGATCCAGCCGGGCGAGCAGATCGAGTACAGCATCGAATACCGCAATGGCCACCTGCCGGTGACCAACGTGGAGATCAGTAACCTAATCCCCGACCGGGTGCAGTTGGTGCCGGGCAGCATCAGCTCGGGTGGGACGTCCACGGGCAACCAGCCGGGCGCGGAGGTGAAGTGGAGCATGGCGACGCTGGCGCCCAACGCCACCGGGACGGTGCGCTACCGGGTGGTGCGGCCGACCCTGACGCCGACGGCAACCGCCACCCATACGCCGACGCGGACGCCGACACCGCCGCCGGGCGCTACAGCGACCCACACGCCGACGCCGACCCACACCCCGACGCGCACACCCACGCCAACGCCGACGCTGCTGCCGGGTGAGACGCCGCCGACGCCGACGCACACGCCGACGGCCACGCCCACGGGCGGCTGCGTGACGCGCATCCAGGGCAACGTCTTCGAGGACTTGAACCTGGACGGGCAGTGGCAGAACAACACGGAGCCGGGGCTGGCCGGGTCGGTGATGACCCTGGTGCAGAGCGGCGCGACGGTCAACGTGCCCGCGGGCGGCTTCTTCTACTTCACCCTGACGCAGGCCGGGACGTACACCCTGCGCGAGACCGACCCACCGGGCTACGGCAGCCTGCCCAACTCGCCCAACGAGCGGCAGGTGGCGGTGGCGGCCTGCCAGACGGTGACCGTCAACTTCGGCAACGTCAGGCAATCCGTTTCGATCAGCCTCACGAAGACGGCCAACCCCAGCAGCTTGGCGGAGCCGGGCGGCAACGTGCAGTACACCGTACAGGTGCGCAACACCAGCGCGGCGGTAGGGGTGACCCTCAGCAGCCTGGTGGACGACCGGTTTGGCAACCTCAACGGGCAGGGCAACTGCTCCGTGCCGCAGACCATCGCCCTCAACGGGACCTACTCGTGCCAGTTCAGCAAGCCCATCAGCGGCAACGCGGGCGCGAGCCACAGCAACACCGTGACGGCCAGCGGCACAGCGGCCAACGGCGGGCCGGTGAGTGCGCAGGGCAGCGCCACCGTCTCCCTGACCAACGCGCAGCCGTCGATCACCGTCAGCAAGAGCGCCAACCCCAGCAGCGTGACCGAGCCGGGCGGCAACGTGCAGTACACGGTGCAGATCAACAACACCAGCAACAGCCAAGACCCGGTGACCATCACCAGCCTGGTGGACGACAAGTTCGGCAACCTCAACGGGCAGGGCAACTGCTCCGTGCCGAGGACCATCCCGCCGGGGCAATCCACCAGTTGCACCTTCACCAAGCAGGTGCAGGGTGCGGGCAACACCACGCACACCAACCGGGTGACCGCCAGCGGCGCGGACGACGAGGGGAGCGCGGTGAGCGGCAATGCCAGCGCCACGGTGACCATCGTCAACGCGGGCTCGTCGATCACCGTGAGCAAGATCGCCAACCCGACCAGCGTGCAGGAGCCTGGGGGCACGGTGCAGTACACGGTGCGCATCGATAACATCAGCCCGGCCGACGTGGTGACCATCAACAGCCTGGTGGACAGCGTGTTCGGCAACCTGAACGGGCAGGGCACATGCAGCACGCCGAGGACCATCCCGGTGGGCGGCAACACCACCTGCACCTTCAACAAGACCATCAGCGGCAACGCAGGCGCGACGCACAGCAACACCGTCACTGCAAGCGGTGTGGACGACGACGGCGACCAGGTGAGCGGGCAGGGCAGCGCGACCGTGACCATCGCCAACGCCAATCCGACCATCACGGTGGCCAAGACAGCCAACCCGGCCAACGTCAACGAGCCGGGCGGCAGCGTGCAGTACACGGTGCGCATCGACAACACCAGCAACGCCCAGGACCCGGTGACCATCACCAGCCTGACGGACGACAGATTTGGCAACCTGCACGGGCAGGGCGGTTGCGCTGTGCCGCAGATCATCCAGCCGGGTGCGTTCTACTCCTGCACCTTCAACAAGACCATCAGCGGCAACGCGGGCGTGCAGCACGTCAACCGCGTCACGGCCGAGGGCACTGACAACGACGACACGGCCGTGAGCGGCAGCGACGACGCGACCGTGGCCATCGTGAATGTCAATGCCAGTATCACGGTGAGCAAGAGCGCCAACCCATCGGGCATCCCCTCCGGCGGCAATGTGGCGTACACGGTGCAGATCAACAACACCAGCCACATTCAGGATCCGGTGACCATCACCAGCCTGATCGACAACGCGTTTGGCGGATTGAACGGCCAGGGGACGTGCAGCCTCCCGCAGACCATCCAGCCCTCCGCGCAGTATTCCTGCACCTTCACCAAGGCAGTCACCGGTGCGCCGGGCGGATCGCACAACAACACCGTGAGCGCCTCTGGCGTAGACG
>JAJTXO010000488.1 GCA_021463315.1 Caldilineales bacterium
CCCGCACCTGATGAGGCCCCAACACTTCGTCAGGAGAGATCATGCCAGCATCGTCATCCCAGTAATCGGAATAACCGCCGCGGCCGCGGCCTCTGCTCGTCCCGGCCATGTGCAGCTCCCTGCCTATCTCGCGACGGATGGCGGCCAGATCAACTGGAATGTCGTGCGCTACGCCAGCCGCCGGCCCGGCTGCGGTTGGCTCTTGGGGTAGCCACTGCATCTCCCGTTCGATATCGTCGACCAACTCCGGTCGCCTCCCGGCCAGCGCCCGGAGGACGCGGCGCAGTTGTTGTTCGGTCAAAGTCGCAAGCAGGGCTTCCAGGTCGGGCTTGACCACGACGCCTGTGCTATGCAGCGCCGCCAGGAGCACGGCGACGATGTGTTTACAGTAGCCGCCCCAGTCATAGGGGCAAGTACAGCTTGCATCGATGATGCCGCCCGCGTCGGCCAGCATGACGCTCACCTGGTAATAGGGGAGCGTGCTGCCTTCGACCTGCGCGGTCAACTGGTTTCCGCGCCGGGTGAGTTCGGAAACATACCCATCGTGATAGTATTGAGCGCCGCGCTGATAGGACTGGCTGGCGGCCCCGGCGCGAACGTCGGCCTCACTGTATCCATTCATGACGTGCTTGCCTCAGGACAATATACCAGGGCCGGTCAACACACGTCAACCGGCCCTGGTCCTTTTCGGATTCTGCTCACCCAGCGCCCGGCTGCCTACAGCGGCCAGTTCTCCAGGATGCGCGCGGTCTCTTCGGAATGGCCGCTCTCATCGCGCACCATGTCCTCGAGCTGCACCATCAGGCCCTTGTCGCCGTACTCCTCGGCTTCCTTGGCGCGCTGGGTGTAGTCGGCCGTAGCCTGCCGCTCGGCCGCGTAGATGGCCTGCAGCATCTCCTTGTTGGTCTTGGCCGCCGGCACCGGCCGCGGCGTGGTGACCGGCTCGCCGCCCATGGCCACGATCTTGTTGGCCAAGAACTGGGCGTGAAGCTGCTCATCGGCCACTTCTTCCATGAAGAAGGCCGAAAGCTGCGGCCGGAAAGGCCCATTGGCCTTGGCCGCGTAGGTCAGGTACTGGATGATCGCGCCCAGCTCGCCGGCGAGATCCTGGTTCAGATTGTTGATCAAGGTTTGCTTGTCCATGGAAAATGTCCTTTCAATTCTCCTGAAGTCTTCGCAACCGAATCAGGTTCAACGCCGACCCGGCCTTGAACCATTCGATCTGTTGCTCGTTGAAGGTGTGTGCCAACGGGGCCTCATCGCGGGTTCCGTCCGCGTGCTGAATCGCCATGCGCACGGTGGAGCCGGGGGCCAGCTCGGCCAGCCCCAGCAGGCTGATGCGGTCGTCCTCGCGAATCAGCTCGTAGTCGGCCGGGTTGACGAAGGTCAGCGGCAACATGCCCTGCTTCTTGAGGTTGGTCTCGTGGATGCGGGCAAAGCTGCGCGCGATGACGGCCACGCCGCCCAGATGGCGCGGCTCCATGGCGGCATGCTCGCGGCTGCTGCCTTCGCCGTAGTTTTCGTCGCCGATGGCCACCCAGGGCAGGCCGCGCGCCTTGTAGTCGCGCGCGATGTCCGAGTAGGCCACGTCGTTCTCGCCGGTGACGACGTTGCGCCCCTTGCCGGCCGGATGCTCGAACGCGCTGATCGCGCCGATGAACATGTTGTTGCTGATGTTGTCCAGATGGCCGCGATATTTCAGCCACGGCCCGGCCGGCGAGATATGATCGGTGGTGCATTTGCCCCGCGCCTTGAGCAGCACCGGCAGATCGATGTAGTCCTGGCCGTCCCACGCATTGAAGGGCTCCAGCAGCGCCAGCCGATCGCTGGCGGGGTTGACGCTGACCTCCAGCCCGCTGCGTTCGTCCAGGCGGGGCACGAAACCCTGCTCGTCCTTGATGAAGCCGCGCACCGGCAGCTCTTCGCCCATGGGCGGATCCAGCTTGACCTGCTCGCCAGCCGCGTTGACCAGCGTATCGGTCAGCGGGTTGAAGTCCAGCCGGCCGGCCAGCGCGAAGGCGGTCACGATCTCCGGCGAGGCGATGAAGCTATGGGTGCCGGGGTTGGCGTCGTTGCGGCCGGCGAAGTTGCGGTTGAAGCTGTTGATGATGCTGTTCTTCTCGCCCAGCTCCACGTCGGTGCGCCGCCACTGGCCGATGCAGGCGCCGCAGGCGTTGGCCATGATGCTGGCGCCCATGGCCTGCAGGACCCCCAACTGGCCGTCCCGCTCCACAGTGGCGCGAATCTGCTCGGAGCCGGGGTTGATCAGGAACTGCACCTGGGAAGTCAGCCCCTTGGCCAGCGCCTGGCGGGCCACGTTGGCCGCGCGGCTCATATCCTCGTAGGAGGAGTTGGTGCAGGAGCCGACCAGCGCGGCCGTCAGCTCCACCGGGTAGTCCTTCTCGGCCAGCTCAGCCTTCAGCGCGGAGATGGGGCGGTCCAGGTCGGGGGTGTAGGGGCCGACGATGCGCGGCTCCAGCGTGCTCAGGTCGATCTCGATCACCCGGTCGTAGAAGCGCTCTGGGTCGGCCTCCACCTCCGGATCTGGCTGCAGATGCTCGGCGATCTGCTCGGCCAGGCTGGCCACGTCAGCCCGCTCGGTAGCCCGCAGATAGGCAGCCATGCGTTGGTCGTAGGGGAAGAGCGACGTGGTGGCGCCGATCTCCGCGCCCATGTTGCAGATGGTGCCCTTGCCGGTGGCGCTGATGGTGCGCGCGCCGGGGCCGAAATACTCGACAATCGCGCCGGTGCCTCCCTTGACGGTCAGAATGCCGGCCACCTTGAGGATCACATCTTTGGCCGAGGTCCAGCCGTTGAACGCGCCGGTCAGCTTGACGCCGATGATGGCTGGCCAGCGCAGCTCCCAGGGCATGCCCACCATCACGTCGACCGCGTCCGCGCCGCCCACGCCGATGGCCACCATGCCCAGCCCGCCGGCGTTGGGGGTGTGGCTGTCGGTGCCGATCATCATGCCGCCCGGAAAGGCGTAGTTCTCCAGCACCACTTGATGGATGATGCCCGCGCCCGGCTTCCAGAAGCCCATGCCGTAGCGCTGGCCCGCGCTGAGCAGGAAATCGAAGACCTCGGCGTTCTCGTTGATGGCGATAGGCAGGTCGCGCATGACGCCGAACTGCGAGCGGATCAGATGGTCGGCGTGGATGGTGCTGGGCACAGCCGTGTCATCGCGGCCGGCCAGCATGAACTGCAAGATCGCCATCTGTGCGGTGGCGTCCTGCATGGCGACGCGGTCGGGGTTGAAGTCTACGTACGACTTTCTGCGCACTGGCGGCTCAGCGAGCTCGCCGTCCAGGTGGGCCAGCAGAATCTTCTCGGTCAGCGTCAACGGCCGGCCCATCAGCCGGCGGCCAGCCTCGACCAATCCCGGCAGCGCGGCATATCTGCGCTGAATCATATCGAAATCCATGGTCATAATGCATGCTCCTGATGACAAAGTGACTGCCTATCCACTAGCAACAATGCCCTCCACCGGCCTACACGGCGCGGGAGGGCACAGCAAAACGTGCAATGCGGCGGTGCAACACGGTGTTGGGATTATACCGTCCCTGGGGGTTAGTGTCAAAAGGAGAACGGCGTTACCCCTTGATCAGGGTATTCCGGGGCCCACGATGTGCCAGTGCATGGGCGCTTTGACGCCCGGCGCCCCATCCCCGCCCACTGCTCTCGCCCACTGCTCGGGCCGGTCTCCGACCGAGCCCGTCCGTTTGAGTCTCTTTTCGTAACTGCACAGTGCTTTCAGGACTGCCAGTCCTCGGAAGGACTGGCAGTCCTGGTATCGACAGCAATCAGGGGGCTGTCACCTCGAACATCACCACCTGGCACGATT
>JAJTXO010000489.1 GCA_021463315.1 Caldilineales bacterium
TCTATGATCTGTTCCACACCGAGCCGGTGGGGCGCAAGGTGATCCGCGTTTGCCAGGATGCGCCCTGCGCGGTGGCTGGAGCCAGCGCGCTGACGGCCGGGCTGTGCCAGCATCTGGGCATCCAGCCGGGCGAGACCACGGCCGATGGCCGCTACACCGTGGAGCCGGTGCGCTGCCTGGGGCTGTGCGATCGCGCGCCGGCGGCCCTGGTCAACAGGACTCGCTATGCGCCGGCGCGGCCCGACGCGGCCGGCGCCATGCTGATGGGGCCGCCTCCTGCGCCACCGCTGCGCATCGGCGGCCTGGTCAAGGTGGCGCTGGCCAACGTGGGGGTGGTCGATCCCAGCAGCCTGGCCGACTACCGCGCCCAGGGCGGGCTGGCCGCGCTGCGCAAGGCGGTGCAGGAAATGGGCCCGGCCCAGGTGCTGCAGACGGTCAAGGAGAGCAAGCTGGTGGGCCGCGGCGGCGCGGCCTATCCCACCGGCCTGAAGTGGCAGCATGCGCTGGACAACCCCGCGCCGCGCTATGTGATCTGCAACGCGGACGAGAGCGAGCCGGGCGCGTTCAAAGATCGGGTGCTGATGGACGGCGACCCCTTCCGCGTGGTGGAGGGGCTGATGCTGGCCTGCTACGCGGTGGGCGCGACGCGCGGCTTCATCTATGTGCGCGGCGAGCACCGACTGGGCTACGAGCGCTTCAGCCACGCGCTGCAGCAACTGGAGCAGGCCGGCTGGCTGGGCGAGAACATCCAGGGCCGCGGGTGGGACCTGCGCCTGGAGGTGCGCCGCGGCGCGGGGGCCTACGTCTGCGGCGAGGAGACCGCGCTGATGGAGAGCATCGAGGGCAAGCGCGGCTTTCCCCGGCTGCGCCCTCCCTTCCCCACCACGGCCGGCCTGTGGGGCCATCCCACGGTGATCAACAACGTCGAGACCCTGGCCAAGATCCCCAGCATCGTCATGCACGGCCCGCGCTGGTATGGCGACCTGGGCACCAGCCAATCGGCTGGCATTAAGCTCTTCTCGGTCAGCGGCTCGGTGCTGCGGCCGGGGGTCTACGAGGTGCCCTTCGGCGTGCCGCTGCGGCACCTGATCGAGGATATGGCCGGCGGGCTGCCGGCGGGCCGCACCGTGCAGGCGATCCTGACCGGCGGCGCGGCCGGCACCTTCCTGGCCGCCGAAGAACTGGATACGCCGCTGACCTTCGAGGATTTCAAGCGGGTGGGCGGCACCATCGGCGCGGGCACGGTGATGGTCTTCGACGACCTGGCGGACCTGCGCGATGTGCTGGCGAGGATCGGCGCGTTCTTTGCCCACGAGAGCTGCGGCAAGTGCTATCCCTGTCAGATGGGCACGGCGCGCCAGGCCGAGATCCTGGCCCGCATCGCGGCCGGCGACGCCCGCCCCGGCGACGCGGCCACCCTGGTGGAGCTGGGCCAGGTGATGACCGACACCAGCATCTGCGGCCTGGGCCAGGCCGCGTCGTGGGCGATTGTCGATGCCAACCGGCGTTGGCCGGCGCTGCTGAGCGAGCGATCCGCAACGGATCTGGTTGACGCAACCGCGTAATGCGCTATAATGCCAGCGAGACTTAGGCATCTTGGCTTCAAGGAGCGATCGTGTTCAACGCAGGTGTATTAACCTTCAAGGAGTTTGCCATGCAAGAGACGCTGCCTCTGTCCACGGTGCAGGAGGCGGTGCTGGAATTCTTGCGCGGGCGCAGCGATGCGGTCATCTTTGGCGCCCAAGCTGTCAACGCCTATGTCGACGAGCCGCGCATGACCCAGGATATCGATCTTCTCGCCCTGCAGGCCGCATCGTTGAGCCAGGAACTGCGAGACTACCTGACGAACCGCTTCCACATTGCCGTGCGTGTGCGAGAGGTCGGCGAGGGGCGGGGATTCCGCTTGTACCAGGTACAGAAGCTGGGCAACCGTCACCTTGTAGATATCCGACCTGCCAACCGTTTACCGGACACACAGCGCATTGCTCAGGTGCTGGTGATTGCGCCCGCCGACCTGATCGCCAGCAAGGTCGTCTCTTATACCCAGAGGCGCGGCAGCCCCAAGGCAGGCACTGACTGGCGCGATCTGGCTGTGTTGCTCCTGCGATTTCCGGATCTGAAGACCAACACCGGCCCCGTTGCGGATCGCCTGCAATCCTTGAATGCCGATGCCAAAGCGTTGGGGGTTTGGCGAGAACTGGTGGCCCTGACGATTTCGCCGGGCGACGAAGACGACGAATTCTAGATGGGCGACAAAGACGACGAATCCAAGATGGGCGACAAAACGACGTTTTCTGCCGTCCTCTTCGATATGGATGGTCTGATGTTCGACACCGAGCGGCTGATGTGGCGCGCCTGGCGGCGGGCTATGGACGATTTCGGCTACGAGGCGTCGGATGAGGTCTTCCTGGCCAGCATCGGCGCCACGGTGGAGAGCACCAATCACCTGCTGGTGGCGGCCTATGGCCGCGATTTCCTCCTGGAGGCCACCAACCGCCGCACCGGTGAATACCTCTGGCAGGAGGTGGAGGCCAGCGGCGCGCCGCTCAAGCCGGGCCTGCTGGCGCTGCTGGCCTATCTGGAGGCGCAGACGATCCTCAAGGCGGTGGCCAGCTCCTCGGGACGCGCCACCATCGATCGGCTGCTGGCTGCGGCAGGCCTGGCGCAGCGCTTCGCCGCCATCGCGGCCGGCGACCAGGTGCTGCATGGCAAGCCCGCGCCCGACATCTTTCTGCTGGCCGCGCGGCGGCTGGGGGTGGAGCCGACGCGCTGCCTGGTGCTGGAGGATTCGGAGCGCGGCGCGCAGGCCGCGCGGGCCGCGGGTATGGCCGTGGTCATCGTGCCCGACATCAAGCCGCCGTCCGCTGACATCGCGTCGCTGGCCGCGGCCGTGCTGCCCGACCTGCACGCGGTGCAGGCCTGGCTGGCGCAGCACCACCCCTCGTAGCACAATTTTCCAAATCGTGCCGCCCCCTCCGGACGGTGTTTGATGTGCCGTCGGCGCTGCAGCCCCTCGTAGCACGATTTTCCAAATCGTGCCGCCCCCTCCCCATGCCGTGACTCAGCGAGCAAGACAGGCTCCCACAGAGATCGACGATCAGACCAGCACAGGATCCTTGATCGCCCCGCGGTCGGTCAGCGCTTCCCTGGCGTCGAGGAACTCGGGCGCGGCCGCGCGGCCGATGCGCACACCACACACCTTGTAGTCGGGGATCTTGGCGCGGGTATCCAGCCGGTTGTCGGTCAACACGTTGGCCGCAGCCTCGGCAAAGTGGAAGGGGATGAAGACCGTGCCCTCAGGCGAGCGACCGGTGACCAGGAGACGGGCTGTGATGCTGCCGCGCCGGCTAGCCACCTCCACCCAATCGTCCTCTGCCAGCCCTAGCCGGGCCGCGTCGTGGGGGTGCAGCTCCACCGTGCATTCGGGCCAGATGGCATCCAGCGCGGAGACGCGCGTCATGGTGCCGCCATGCCAGTGATAGAGCACGCGGCCGGTGCTGAGGATGAAGGGGTAGTCCTCGTCCGGCAGCTCGCTCTCAGTGCCAAACTCCACCGACCAAAAGCGCCCGCGGCCGCTGGGGAACTCCTCGGCAAAGAGATAGGGCGTGCCGGGATGGTCCAGCGCCGGGCAGGGCCAATGCACCCCGCCCTCCCGCTCCAGCCGCTCATAGGTGATCCCCCAGAAGTCAGGCGTCACCCGCCGCATTTCCTCCCAAACCTCCCCAGGATGCGCATAGCTCCACCCAACCAGCATCCGCTCCAAGCGCCTCTCCCCATCCGCAGTTCTTCCATCCGCAGTTCTTTCATCCGCTGTTCTTCCATCCGCAGTTCTTTCATCCGCA
>JAJTXO010000049.1 GCA_021463315.1 Caldilineales bacterium
CACCGATCACCGATCACCGATCACACCCAACCCGGCGGGACGCCTGGCGATCATTCACCGATCACCGATCACCGATCACCGATCGCACCCAACCCGGCGGGACGCCTGGCGATCGTTCCGTGCGAGATCGATCAGCGGCGCACGCGCGCGCGGTTGCGTGGTTGGCGGCCTGGCAGTATAATTGAGGCGTTCCAACGCACTGCATGACTTCAATCTGCTGCTCCTGGACCCGATCACTGCCGCGTCGGGCCGGTGCAGGTTTCCTCCCCTGGAAGGAGCCTATGCCCATCTCCCCATCTCTGAGCTCCGCCGCGCTGGACTTCCTGCGAGTGGCCGCCGTCTCGCCGGAGCTGCGCGTGGCCGACGTCGATTTCAACGTCCAGGTCATCGTCGCAGCGTTGGACCAGGCGGCCGGGCAGGGCTGCCAGGTGATCGTGTTTCCCGAGCTGTGTCTCACCGGCTACTCCTGCGGCGATCTGTTCTACCAGTCGGCGCTGCTGGAGCGAGCCAAGGCCGCGCTGGAGTCGATCCGTTGGACGGCGCTGAACACGCGCTGTGCAGCCGTGGTCGGCCTGCCGCTGGAGGTGGAGGGCCGGCTGTACAACTGCGCCGCGCTGATCGCGGGCGGGCAGGTGGTTGGCATCGTGCCCAAGACCCATCTGCCCACCACCAACCAGTTCTACGAGGAGCGCTGGTTCAGCTCCGGCGCGCTGGCCACAGCCCGGCAGGTGCGCCTCGATGCTCTGGACGAGCCGGTTCCCTTCGGTGTTGACCTGCTGTTCGAGGCCACCCGCTTTGGCCTGTCCGACCTGCGCATCGGCATCGAGATCTGCGAGGATCTGTGGGCTGTGCAGCCCCCCAGCGGCGATCTGGCGCTGGGCGGCGCGGCGCTGCTGCTCAACCTGTCGGCCAGCAACGAGCTGCTGGGCAAGGTCGAGTATCGCCGCGACCTGGTGCGCCAGCAGTCGGCCCGCTGCCTGGCCGCCTACTGCTACGCGGGCGCCGGTCCGGGCGAATCGACCACCGACACCGTCTGCGGCGGCCACTCGCTGATCGCGGAGAACGGCGCGCTGCTGGCCGAGACCGAGCGCTTCCAGTTCAGCACCCAGATGGCCGTGGCCGACGTGGACGTGCAGCGCCTGGTGCATGAGCGGCTGCGCAACAGCGCCTTTGCCGCCGCACGGCCCAGCCGCCCGCTGCGCGTGGTCGGGTTCGATCTGCCCCCTGAGAGGATCCCCGACGCGGCTCAAAGTCCCCAGGATCGGGCCTTGATCCGACCGCAGCTCAGCCGCACCCCCTTCGTGCCGGCTGATCCGGCCCTGCGCGCCGCTTCCTGTCGCGAGATCTTCGCCATCCAATCCACCGGGCTGGCCAAGCGGCTGCGCCACACCGGCCTGCGCCACGTGACCATCGGCGTCTCTGGCGGTCTGGATTCGACGTTGGCGCTGCTGGTGACGGTGCGCGCCTTCGATCTGTTGCACCTGCCGCGCGCCGGCATCGTTGGCATCACCATGCCCGGCTTCGGCACCACCCAGCGCACCAAGGACAACGCGCACCTGCTGGCCGAAGCGCTGGGCGTCACCCTGCGCACCATTCCCATCGCCGACGCGGTGCGCCAGCATTTTCGCGACATCGAACACGACGAGAATTTACATAACGTTACGTACGAAAACGCGCAGGCCCGCGAGCGCACGCAGATTCTGATGGATGTGGCCAACCAGGTGGGCGGACTGGTGGTCGGTACCGGCGACCTGTCGGAGCTGGCGCTGGGCTGGCTGACCTACAGTGGCGACCACATGAGCATGTACCACGTCAACGCGGGCGTGCCCAAGACCCTGGTGCGCTACCTGATCCAGTGGGTGGCCGACGAGGAGTGGAGCGGTCGTCAAGCCGCGGACGTGCTGCGCGATATCGTCGCGACCCCCATCACGCCGGAGCTGCTGCCTTTGGGCGCAGACGGCGCGCTGGAGCAGAAGACCGAGGAGACCATCGGCCCCTATGAGCTGCACGACTTCTTTCTGTACCACGTGCTGCGCTCAGGGGCCTCTCCGACCAAGGTCTTCGTGCTGGCCCGCCAGGCCTTCGCGGGCGCGTACACGGAGCGGGAGATCCTGCGCTGGCTGGCGCTGTTCTATCAGCGCTTCTTCAGCCAGCAGTTCAAACGTTCCGCCATGCCCGATGGGCCCAAGGTCGGCTCGGTGGCGCTTTCCCCGCGCGGCGACTGGCGCATGCCCAGCGACGCCAGCGCGGCCGGTTGGCTGAAGGAGGTGGCGGCGTTGGCTGAACAAAGCCGCGTGGTCTGACGTGAGAATCGATGTCTAGCCGCTCGGGCCGGTCTCCGACCGAGCCCTCCGCTTCGAAGTCATCCCAGGAGGTCGAAATGGAAGCAAGCATTGGTCATCACTGGCTGCACAGGCCAGCCCGTATCCTGATCTGCCTGGCGCTGCTGGCAGCCATGTTGCTGCCAATGGCCAGCCCGGCCGCGGCCGCGCCAGCCCAGAGCTGGGGCATGCCCCCCTACGCCCAGGCGATCGTCAACGTCAACATTCGCAGCGGCCCCAACACCCATTTCCCTGTGATCGGCACCGTCTTCGCGGGCCAGATCGTTCAGGTGCTCTCGGTGGCCCAGAATGGCTGGTATCAGATCGCATGTCAGAGCGACGGCCGCGTGGCCTGCTGGATCACCGGCGCGCCCGGCTACGTGCGCGCTCTGCACACCCTGCCCGGCACACCTGGCTGTCCCGGCACACCTCCCAGTTGTACGCCACCGCCGCCGCCTCCACCACCACCGCCTCCACCACCCCCTGCGCCCAGCCCCTGCACGCCCAGTTGCAACCCCTCCCCTTGGCCGCCCAGCCAGGTGCAGGCGCTGCGGGTGGTCAATGTGCGCAGCGGGCCGGGCATGGGCTTCGGGGTGGTCGGGCAGTTGGCGCCCTGGCAGGTGGTGCAGGTGACGGGCGTCAGCCGCGACGGCTACTGGTATCGCATCGTCTGCCCCTTCTTCTGCCCCAGCGAGTGCTGGGTATCCTCCCAAAGCTGGCTGGTGAGGCCGGTCTAGACCATGGCTGGATCATCTTCCCCCTCTCCCGTCGAGGCCGGCCAGGCCAGTCCTGCCCGGCCTCGGCTGGCCTATCGCGGGCCGGCCTGGCTGTTTGGTCTGGTGTTGGCCATCTCGCTGGCGGTGCTGGTCATCAGCCTGGCCGCGGCGCTGAGTGCTGGCGGCCGGCTGCCGCTGGCGGCTGAGGATGCCGAGTCCAATCTGGCGCTGATCGTCTCCACAGCCACCTCGGTCGTCTCGCTGATCGGCCTGCTCTCCACCAACCTGATGGCCTGGCGCCGCGAGGCGCGCGATGCCCGCGAGGCCGAGCTAGACCTGCAGCGTCAGCGGCTGGAGCTGGAGAAGCTCAGGCTGGAGCTGGAGAAGAGCCGTAATTCGTAACGAGTAACTCGTAACCCGGAATGGTGGTCTGGGTCTCCGAATTACCGGTTCCGGGTTACCTGTTACGAATCACTCGTTACGCATCCCACGTTTCTGCATCGCGCTATGAGCATCTATCAACCATCGACGCCGCCGCAGCGGCCGGGCGGCTCTTCCCGCACCGGGCTGTGGGCGGCTGCCACCTTTTTCCTGTTGACCATCGCCTGTTTGGCTGCGGCGATTCTGGTGATGTCCGGCGGCCGGCTGCCGGCGCTGAGCGATGCCGGCGCATGGACGCCAGGGCCAGAGCAGCCGGCCGCCGCGGCCAGCCAGCCAGCCGCGGCCAGCACAGCCAGCTTTGCGCTGGGTGAGCGGGTGCGCAACGCCAACGCGGGGCCGGTCAATCTGCGCCGCAGCGCGGGCTATCGCAACAAGCCGGCCGATGACGTTCTGGCGGTGGTGCCATCCGGCCAGGTGGGCGAGATCGCCGGCGGGCCGCAGGAGGCCGATGGCCTGGTTTGGTGGCTGGTGCGCTTCGATGGGCAGCAGGGCTGGATGGCCGAACGCAGCAGCCAGGGAGTCATCCTGCTGGATCGTGCGTCCTAGCTTGGCTCGGTCGGAGACCGGCCAAAGCGCGGCTCGGTCGGAGACCGGCCAAAGCGTGGCTCGGTCGGAGACCGGCCACAGCGCGGCTCGGTCGGAGACCGGCCACAGCGCGGTGTGGTTTGCCCCGGAGGTGAAAGCAAGACCATGGTGATCGCAGTGCTATCCGACGTCCACGACAACATCTGGAAGCTGGCCGATGCCCTGCTGCAGGTGCAGGCGGCCGGCGCGGAGACGCTGATCTTTTGCGGCGACTTCTGCGCCCCCTTCACGCTGACCCAGATGGGCCAGGGCTTCAGCGGCCCGGTCCACTGCGTGCTGGGCAACAACGACGGCGACCCGCGGCTGCTGCAGCTCAACGCCCAGGCCGCGGGCAATGTCACCCTGCACGGCCAATATGTCGAACTGCCGCTGGATGGCCGGCTGGTGGCGGTCAACCACTATCCAGAGATCGCCCGCCGTCTGGCCGAATCCGGCCAGTTCGATCTGGTCTGCTACGGCCACAACCACCTGGCCCAGGTGGAGCAGGTCGGCGCGACGGTGCTGGCCAACCCTGGGGAGATCATGGGCCGCTTCGGCGCGCCCAGCTTTGGCCTCTACGACACCGCCACCGGCCAGTTCGATCTGCACCCGGTGATCGCCTAGATCCCTCTGTCCGTTGCTCGGGCACGCTAGGGGCGGGACCTGCCGGCATGGGTCGCGCTGCGCATCTTCCGCAGCGCCTCGCCCACGATCTCCCGCGCCTCGGCCGCCAGCATTTGCGGATCGTCGCCCGGCTGGGGCTGCACCACCTTGAGCGGCGTCAGCCACACCCGGCTGGGATCGCGCAGTACGATGCGCTTGATCGACGTGGTGAGGCTCTCCTTGTGGCTCTGCCAGGTCATGGAGGCGGTGTCTTCGTAGTGGATGGCGCACAGCAGGTAGGGGGCGCCGGTCTCGACCGCGATCTCGAACACCCCGTAGCGGAAGGGGAGCAGGGTGTCCTCAGGGTTGCGCTTGCCCTCGGGGAAGATGACGATGGGGGGATACTGGCTGCGGCGCAGGGCCTCCACTACCTGATGGCGCACGTCGGCCCGCTTGCTCTTGTCCTGGCGGTCGACGAACATGGTGCCGGTGGCCGCGGCGATCTGGCCGATGAAGGGCCACTTCCTGACCTCAGCCTTGGACACGTAGCGCATGGGCAAGACGTGGCTCATCACCAGCGTGTCGAAGAAGGAGACGTGGTTGGAGAGGATCAGCCCGCGGTGCTGGATGATGGCCTGGCGGTCGTCGCAGACAAAGCGCAGCCCCAACGCTGGCATAACGATGCGCACCCCCCAGGCGAAGAACCAGGAGGCCAGGCGTATGCCGCGCAGCCGGATCGGGATCCAGGACAGCAGGACGATGCCAACCGTGGTCAGGATCAGGGTAGGGATGCCGTAGAGGGCACGCGCCAGCGCACGCAGGTAGGCCATGGGCTAGGCTCCCAGCAGGGCCGGCCAGTCGATGGTCGCCATCAGCGGGTTCAGGTCGTGGGTGGCTTCGACCACGTGGAAGGCCAGGGTGGGGAAGAGCTGCTCGGCCACCTGCCGCGTTTTTTCCAGCGGCACCACGTCGTCCTGCCGGCCGTGATAGATCACCGTGGGCGTGGCGCTGGGCGGCAGGGGGGTCTGGGTCAGATCGATGAAGGCCAGCGCGGGCGCCAGCAGCACCAGCCTGTCGATCTGGCCGGGGTGCTGGCAGGCAAAGACCGCGGCCATCAGCCCGCCCATGCTGGAGCCGATCAAGGTCCAGCCGGCCGTGGCGCCGATGAGCTGCTCCAGCCGGGCCATGCGCGGCCAGAAGTCGCCGGGAAAGTCGGGCGCCAGCAGCTCAGGGTAGAGCCGGCGCAGATACTGCACCTTGAAGCCCTGGCTGCTGCCGTCCTTGCCGTGGATAAAAAGGAGGCGGGAGGGATCGGCCATATCTGGTCCTTTTCTGGCGGACGTGGGGATGAGAACAGGCCGATTATAGCTGGGAGGGGGTAAGGTGTCAATCACGAGAGAGCCCGCCCCTGTCTAACCACACTATTTGTGTGCGAGCCACTAATGGCGCAGTTAGCGTCATAACACGCCCGCACGTTGCAGATCGAGGTAATCGAGCAGGTCAGGCAGCGCTTCCGGCGGAAGGCTGTCCAGCATCTGGTGAATCTTATGGCGACTGGCGAGTACGCTCATATTCTGTCTCCTATGCGATGCCACGATCTGCACAGCTACGTTTGTGTTCACGTCGCTTGATATCGGTCATCGCGTATCATCTCAATAGATTGGGGAAGACTTCCGAAGCCTTATGGACTGTGAGCCCGTTTTGAACCAACCTGCGCAGACTTCGGAAGTCTCGCCCCCGGTTTTCTGAGATGATACTAATCAAGGCAATGGGGGAATTGCCGGCGGAACGAGAATCGGCGCAGTGATTAGCTCGGTAGGTTGCAGCGGGGACTGATTGCCAGCCCACAGCGCCGGCTCCAGACGTTGGTCTTCGAAACCCATGCGTTTGGCGACGATCCGATAGGAGAACTCGACGTTTGGAGCGCCTTCGCGCAGCCGCACCTCGAAGCCGGTTGCCGTGCGATTCGTCACATAGACATCCGCGTCGCCGTAAACCTGCACAAAGACGTGGTACGGCTCCTCCAAATTCACCGTCTGCGCAAAGGTGGGATCGATGGCGATCTGCGACATACCGCCGGTCAAGCGGCCAAAGCCATAGTCGGTGAACCAGACCTCAGCAGACTCTTCCGTGTAGAGCAATCTATAGCCGTCCTGCGTGGCCACGGCAGCACTCTTGCTCCCACCAAGGACTACCAGCCCGGTTTTGCCAGCAGCCGTGGAAACCATAACCCCGTGGCCGTTGCTGCTGACGAAGGATCCTGCCCAGCCTTGATTAGCTCTTCCTGCCACGCCATAACCTGTGGGGGAGTAGCTCTCACCAAACACGCCGATGGTATGGCCGTTGCCCGCACTTGCCAGGCCGAATACGCCTCTGCCTAGCGTAGAGTAATTCACGCCGAAAACACCATAGGTTTCACCGCTGCCTGCAGGGGCCCAGCCGGTCACACCGCGTGCCTCATCCGTGCTACTGTAAGTGACACCCATGACACCATTGGTGATGCCAGTATAGGCAGCGGCAACCCCTAACACCCCAGTGCCCGACGGCGATTGGCTGTCGCCCCTGACGCCCGCGGTGGCGCCACTGGTTGCGTGCGCCCAGCCGGTGACTCCTCTGGCGCCATCGCTTGTGCTCTCGGTCTGGCCCCACACGCCCGATGTCATGCCCGTGCTGGCCGTGGCGCGACCCCACACGCCAATGGTCCAGTCGCTCCTGCTGGCGGTTTCACCCAACACACCTGCCTTGCCGCCTGTCGTGGCACTACTTCTGCCGACCACTCCCACAGCGCTGTCGCCTCCCCCAGTGGTCCTACTGGTGGCGATGAGCGCATTTCCGCCGCTGCTCTCCAGGTTCAGCGCCGTGCCACTGGCTGATATCATCGCCCCTGGCCGCAGTGTCAGTGCATACGGGACTGGCAGGAGCTCCTGGCAACCCAGCGCAGTGCTGCCTACTTTCACGCGCAGCCAGTACGCCGTCCCGCTGAAGTTGGTTGGCATATCCAGCGCTACGCTGAACAAGCCGTTGCTGATCATTACGTCGTGCTTGAACACGGAAAAGGACGCGCTGCCGGTGCAGGCGTTGTTGTTCAAGAAGTCGAAGGTCATATCTCGCCAGCCGGTCACCAGGGCGCCATTCTCGCGCAGGACGCCCTGATACGAGATCTTGCTGGCGACAGTTGCGTCGATCGCCAGCGGCGCCTGCCTATCGCTGCTGGCGCTGTTTGGTCCAGGCTGACCGGCTGCGCTGCCTGCGCTCGTGGCCAGCATCAGCCCCATGACCAGGCAAAGCGTGAAGAGCTTGTGTTTCATCGTGAATACCTCCTCATCGAAAAAGCCAGAAACAGCAAGAAAACTTGTGGCTTGAGCGGCTTAACTGCGCAGCAGGAGAGGGAGATATACCGCCTGCCGGGCTTGGTTATGGCACCAGAAGCCTGTGCAGATCTGGGTTGTCCCGCTGCTACCGATGCCAACAACGGCCTGGCCTACCGTGTTGTCCAGGGTATAAGTCGCCATCGTCACCCGCCCGCCGCCGCTGGCCAGGACATTCCAGTCGGTGTCGATGCCGCCCGCCGCCATCACCGTGGCGCCCCACAGAATGACCAGTGCAAGCGCCAGGCCAAACGCGATCTTGTTTCGCATGGATCGCTCCTTTTCACATCAGGTCTCGACGCGAAAGCTGAAGCCGCCCACGCCAGGACCCAGGTACAGACCCAGCGTGTCTGTCTTGGGGTAGTCGACAAAGACGGCAATGTTGGTCGCACCCATGTCTTCGCTGGGCCCCCAGGGCGTAGCGAGTACAAAGGCTCTCTGTACGTTGTAGCCGGGGAAGTGAATGGTCCAGTGCCCTCCAGCCGGGTGCTGGACCTGGAACTGGCCCCGGCGGCGAATCACATGGCCTTGCGCATCGACCAATCCTTGAAAGATAGCCATCGTAACCTCCTGACCTCACAGAAGTTGGTCCGTTGGATTGCATTCGGCAATTCCGTGTTCGCGCCAGGGTTGGCAGAGCAGATGCAACAGCTCGGCCATCGAGGCGAAAGCCTCGTGTCCGCCGCTCTGGATGTGCTCGACCTCGCCGTGCCAGTCGTCCTGGGGATCATCCGGCGCCGGCTCGGCGCTGCGCCAGAGGCGGACCAGGAACGAGGCGTAGCGATCCTGGGTGGACTCGCGTGCGTCCATGAATAGCCTCGCCTGCGCCGGCTAACAGCGCAGCGACGTCCACAGCAGGCTGGCCAGGCTGCCCAACGACCCGCGGCCGTCGTAGGCTGCCAGCTTGCGGCCGAACTCGGCGACCCGCTTCGACTGGACAGTGTACGGGTCGATCAGCCTGTGGAACGGCGCGCGGTAGACCGTCTTCTCGGCGCCGTCGAGCATCAGCGCGTTGTTGGCCATGCCGATGCCCGATTGCACGTCGTACAGGTCGCCGCCTGGATACGCGCCCCACGGCGACAGGCCCAGGTAGTAGCCATAGCCCAGCCAGTGGTTGACGGTGATCGTGCCGTAGCGTAGGGTGGCGATGGCCCGCTTGAACGCGTCTGCGGTGCGCCGGTCGGCCAGAGAGCGCGGGTGGACGATGATCGTTGCGCCCAGCGTGCCCCACAGCGTCTCGTTGGCGAACTGGACGGCTCGGTCCAGGAAGTCGGCCGGATCGCTGGCCGGCAGCGCAGTCTCGGCTACCAGGCTGCAAAAGGCCTCAGCCGTGAAGCAGATGTCGTTGCGGTTGGCGGGGTCTATGTCAGGGATCAGCGTCCAGGGCAGATGGCCCGGCTGTGGATCGCCGAAGCGACGCGCGTCGGGGTGCGCCTCCAGGAAGGCGGAATAGCGCTCGGCCGCGCCGGGATAGTAGGCCCGGTGGGTCGGCGTGCGGCTCAGCGCCTCGCCCAGGGCGGCCAGCAGCGGCTCGCGCAGCGGCCACTCGCGCTGCTGCACGATCACCCGCTCGCTGATGCAGTTGCAGCCGGCGTTCAACACCAACCAGGTGGCCAGGTGCAGCGCCTGCTCGCGCAGGTTGCGCCTGCTCCACGGCCCCGGCACAACGATGATCGGCGTGACGTTGCCTAACTCGGCACTAACCGGTTTGTCCAGCAGGGGACAGCGCTCGGCCTTGCGTTGCTGGCCCTCGGCGCCGGAGCCGAAGACGATGGCCTCGAAGGTCTTGTCCGAGCCGGTCAGGTGGATGGTGTCCACGGCGGGGTGGGCGCACAGATACGCTCCTTCGGCCGCGTCGCCGGCCGCGATGCGCAGAAAGCCGCGCTGCACCAACGGCTGCATGATCTCCTCCAACAGCGGCGCCAGGTAGGCGTTGACTGGGTTGAGCTTGAGCAGTACGACGCGATCGGCGACGAAGAGCTGGTGCAGCGCGTCGTCGATCGGAATGAACGCCGCATTGCCAGCGCCGAGAACCAGCGCCACCTGGCCGGGATGGGCGGGCTGCTGGTAGCTGGCTGCCTGGCGCTCCAGCGTTTCTTCGGCCGTGACGCCCGGCTGCATCCAGACCTCGCCCGTGACGCCCATGAACAGCATACGGTCGAACAGCGTCTGTGGGAAGATGCGCACGGTGACTTGCTCATCCGAGCGCGTGCTGGGTAACGCCGGCAAGCGCGGGCGTCCGTAGCGCTGGATATCGCACAACGAGCGGTGCAGCAGCCGCATCCAGCGCTGCGCCAGGGCGTAGTTGGCCCATTCCTCGCCCGTGCCGAAAGCGTCGTCGGTCGTCCCCTTGGCCTCGAGGACGGCCGCCACCCAGCGCTCGCCGGTGGCCGCCATGCGCTGGCGGATCTCGGCCAGCAAGGCGATGCGCTCGTCGATGCCAGTGGCGACCCAGGCGTTTTTGTGCGTTTGCAGTGTTGACAAGGCTTCGTCCAGGTGCAACGTCTCCTGTAGAACCGTCCCGAAGACCGGCTGCGGCGCTGCGGCGCCGTTGCCCGATGGCGTGACCAAGCGTTCTGGCTTGACGGCAATGGCTGTCATGGCTGCCTCCTTGACCTGGTGCGGTCGTGCAAAAAAAGACTGTTGTCCATCTCTGAACAACAGTCTAGCAGATCGCTATCTACAAACTATCTACACGACCCCCAAGTGAACGCCACCTAGCGGGAGTCTCTCTGTCTATCGTAACGGCAGGTATCGCACCTGCCCTTCCCACTCGCCATCCTGGCTGCACTCGGCCAGAAGGAGGATATCCTCGATGGCCGTTCTGAGCGGAACATCCCGGCTCACTTCGAAGACACCGGGCATGGGCTTGCCTGTTCGCACACGGTCATAGGCATAGCGGGTGATCGTCGTTACGTCATGCGTCAGCAGAACGCGTTCTTCCTGAGCTGCCCACGCTAGCACCGTCGGATCGTCGGCGCCCGACAAGCCGGCATCCTGTACCCGCACCAGATCCAAATCCGGCTTGCGCCGCCGCAGACCGCGCACGATACTGTTGTTGAAGTTCTCGTCGGCGGCCAAGGCAAGCATTGCTAGATACCTACAGCAGCGCGTCGCGCCAGCAGGCGACCTCGCACCCCCTGGGGGTCGAAGCGCAGTTCGTTCTGCTTACGGACAGCGTCTATCTCAGCTTTCCGACGCTGCAAATAGGCCTCCATCTCTGCGGGGTGGCGCAAGTACTGGGCGATGACTGCATAGACATCAGCCAGCCCAAGCGAGGGATACTGGTAGACGATCTCTTCGGCGGTGGCCCCATCCTGGAAGGCAGCCAGCACCGTGTCCAGCGTCACGCGCGTTCCGCCAACCCTCGCAACGCCATCCGTGTCGATCTCAATGGGCGCAATCTCCGCAGTAATGACCATGTTGCACTCCTCATCTTGCATCACAATGCGCGAATCTGCTTCTGCCACGAAAAGCATACCACAGGTCTCAACAATCGACAACCGCTGGAGGCGGTTCCTGGGGGAAAACGCGAGCCTGCACCTGTTGCGCTAAGTAACTGTCCATAACCAGGTTGGGGAGTTGGCTCGGTCGGCCCACTCCGGGGTGCTGCGCAATGACCGGCCAAGGCGCGAAGTTATTTGTGGACAAGCACTAAGTGCTGGGCGTGGACCTGACCGGTGGTCTCGGCCAGTTCGACTGCGCGCCGCGCGTGCGCCGTGCTGCTTGCCAGGTCGCCGGCCAGCCGCAGCGCCTCGGCCAGCCCGGCGTGCAGCCAGGCCTGCTCGGCGCAGGAGTCGACCTGCTCGGCCAGCGCCAGCGCGGCGCGCAGGTGCTCTACGGCAGGCGCGGCCTGACCTTCCTGCACATCCAGCCAGCCAAGATGGCCCAGGCACAGGATCTCCTGGGTGCGATCGCTGACCTGGCGCGCGATGGCGAGGCTTTCCGCCAGCGAGCGCCTGGCCAGCTCCGGCTCGCCCAAGGCCGCAGCGGCTGCGCCGATGTCGCCCAAGGGGACGCGGCGGTCGGCCTGCAAGTCAGCCGCATCGCAGACGGCCAACGCCTGCTGCGCCAGGCCTAACGCCCGTTCGGGATCTCCCTGATAACAGGCAAGCGTCGACAGGTTGCCCAGGGTATGCACCTGGTAGGAGAGGTGATCGAGCCGGACAAAGAGCGCCAGCGCTTCTTCCAGCGCGCGCCGTGCCAGGTCATCGTCGCCGCTCTCGCGCGCGGCCAGGCCCAGTGCGCGCAAACAAGCGGCCTTCATGAAGTCGTCGCCCACCGTGCTGGCCAGCCGCAGGCCCTCCTCGGCCGCCGCGCTCGCCTGCTGGTAGCGGCAGAACCAGAGATGGGCCGAGGCCTGGCGCCAGCGCAGACGGGCCAACATGTCGCGATCGTCCAACGCGTTGGTCAGTTGCGCCTCCTCTTCCAGGTCGCGGCTATAGGCCGCCATATCGCCCAGCAGGCGCAGCGCCCAGCCGCGCTCCTCCAGGGCCTGGATGCGCAGGCGCCGGTTCTCGCCCAGCGCCGCAGGCTCGTGCAGCGCAGGCGCCTCCTGCGCCAGCAGCGCCAGCGCCTGATCGAAGTGGCTGCGCGCTTCGGCGTGGGCAAAGACCTGTTTGGCTGCCAGGCCGGCCTGCAAGGCATATCGTGCCGCGCGTCCGGGCAACGCTGCTCCGGCGAAATGCCGAGCCAAGGCAGCCGCATCGGACGACCGCGCCAGTTCCAGGGCCTCGCCTGCCCGCTGGTGCAGCAGCCGCCGTCGATACGCGCTGAGGTCAGCAGACACGACCTCGCGCACGATCTCGTGCCGGAAACGGACCAGGCCCACCTCCTGGATCAGAAACTGCCGGCCGGCCAGCTCGTCCAGGGCATCGGCAATCTCCATCTCGGTGCGGCCCGCGGTCAGGTGCAGCGCGTCGCCGCAACACGCCGGACCGAGGACGGCCGCCGCGGCCAACACCTGCCGGGCGGTCGGACTCAACTGCTCGACGCGCAAGCGCACGGTCTGGCAGATGCTGTCGGGCAGGGGGAGGGCCGGCGCTCCGGCCGCGGGCTCCTCGCGGTCGCCTGCTTCACTCAGTGCGGCCAGGATCTCCAGCAGGAAGAACGGGTTGCCGCCCGTCGCCTGGTGAAGCCGGCCTGTAAGGCCGCGGTCGACGGCGATTGGCCCGCCCAGGTGGCGCACGATCTCCCCGACCGCTTGCTCATCCAGCCCCTCCAGCGCCAGTTCGTGCAAGACGCCCTGGCGCGCCAGCCCGCT
>JAJTXO010000490.1 GCA_021463315.1 Caldilineales bacterium
CGGCGCGATGGCGAATCAAGGCATGGGCGCGCGGCACGATCATGTCCAGGCGGGAGGCGATACGCATGTGCAGGACAATCTCCTGGCCGGCCGCGGCCGTCTGAACGACGATCTGCTCGCCGCCGGTGAGAATGGCGTTGAGCTCGGTGATCTGCTCGCCCACCTCGATGCGCTCGAGATACTGAGGCTGGTCGGCCAGATTGTGAATGCGCAGTTGTTTGTCCTCCACCTCGATGGTGACCTTGTCGGCGATCTGATAGCCGGTCTGGCCGCTCAGCTTCACCTCCTGGGGCAGCGGATAGTAGACATCCAGCACTTCCAGAAAGTCGGCCGAATACTCTTTGAGCATGCCGGCGTGCTCGTGGATCGCCTCATCTTCCACCACCTCCACCACGACGCGGGTGCCGACGAACTTCTCCAGCAGCGGGTCGAAGCTGGTGCCGACGTAGCCGATGACATCCTTGCTGATGCCGCGCAGATAGCTTTGGCTGGTGTCGGTGATCAGGGCCGCGCCTTTGCGTCGCACACGGCCCAGACTCATGGTCAATGCTTCGGAGAAGGCATCGGTGGCAATGCTCAGGAAATTGCGCAGCGAACGCCGAATGCGGCGCAGGATGCCGGGGTGCAAGGATTTCTCGACGCTGCGCGCCCGCCGCTCTTGCAGCTCGGGGGTCAGATCGCGCGCGTAGCGATAGATGGCCTGGATGTCGCCGTACTCATCCTTGTAGTAGACGTAGCTGGCTTCCATATGACCTTGATCCTGCACGTCGCTGCGATAGATCATTTCAAAGCCAGTGGGCTGCAAATGCATGTCGCCCCAGATGATGCGGTTGTCCTTGCGCTCGACGGTGATGTGGTAGCCGTTGAAGTCAGCCAGGCAGCGATCCCGGCGGCGCGAGCGGAGAAAAGCGCCGACCAGAGTGGCCAGCACGATGACGCCCAAGGTGATGATGAATGACCAATCGACAAGTCCAAACATACGCTTCAACCTCTTGAGACGCGGGCGGTGGGCGGTGGGCGGTGAACGGTGATCGGTGATCGGTGATCGGTGAACGGTGATCGGTGAACGGTGATCGGTGATCGGTGATCGGTGATCGGTGAACAGTAAACGGTGGCAAGTTGATGGATTATAGTGAATTGTGGGGAAGAAAACAAAATGAGGAGCCAGGGATTGGAAATTCGCTGGCTGAACCCGGGAAGCGTCCTCAGGCGCTGGAGAAGGTTCGCCACGCCGTGAGGGGCATGTTCAGCCAAAAAGGATCCAGAGGGCGTCTCGCCCGGCTATACCCGGCACCCCACCCTCCAGTCCGCTCCGGCCTGCGGCCTCCGGGAGGCTGCGCGCTCGTTGTACGCCTTCAGGCTACGTCCGGGGTGCAACGCAAAGCCGCCTCAGCGGCTGGGGAAAGATGCTCCCGACCGCTGAGGCGGCTTTGTCACCTCAGGCGAAGAGTTGCGAACTGATGCGGCGACGCTACTTGGCTTCCAACAATTCGATCAGCACGCCATGCGTCCCCTTGGGATGCAGGAAGAACGCGCGGCCCTCGGCCGCCTGGATCGTCTCCTGGTTGATGAGCTGCGCGCCCTTGGCTTTCATCTCAGCCAGCGCCGCCTCGACATCCTCCACCTCCAGGCAGATGTGATGGATGCCCTCGCCGCGCTTGGCCAGGTACTTGGCCACGCCCGATTCCTCGGTGATGGGGGTGATCAGCTCGATCAGGCTGTCGCCGGCCGGCAGGAAGGCGATCTCCACCTCCTGCTCGGCCATCACCTTGCGGTCGCCGATAGGCAGGCCCAGCAGCTCGTGATAGGCCTGCAGCGAAGCGTCCAGGTCATTGACAACAATCGCGATATGGTTGATTTTGGTGATCATGGTGGTAGATGGGTAGATTGGTAGATTGGTAGATTGGTAGACAAGTAGACAAGTAGACAAGTAGACGAGTAGACAAGTAGACAAGTAGACGAGTAGACGAGTAGACAAGTAGACGAGTAGACAAGTAGACGAGTAGACGAGTAGACGAGTAGACGAGTAGACAAGTAGACAAGTAGACAAGTAGACAAGTAGACAAGTAAACAAGTAGACAAGTAGACAAGTAGACGAGTAGACAAGTAGACAAGTAGACGAGTAGACAAGTAGACAAGTAGACGAGTAGACGAGTAGACTAAGGATTGGACTTTTGACAAAACCAGCAAATATCTGACTGGCGATTTGACAGAAACGAGGAACTGCGCCATCAGAAGTGTATGACAATAGATCACGCTTCCGAATTGGTGCAGTTCCGACGAGCAGTATACCAGAACCTTAACAAGCGAGCCGATACGGTGATGGAACTGATCGATGCCCTGTGCAGCAGTGTGGGAAGTCGGTCGCCGGTCGAGTTGACGTTAGCGCCCGTGTTTCGGCGGACGTACAGTACGATGTACAAGGCAATCGACGAGTTGCAATGGGAGGAACGGCAGTTGGCGCAGGTGTTGGCAACCCATCTGCCAAGGCCGAACAAACGCAACTTCTATCTGTTGGGGGTCGATGTGACGCCTCAACCACGGCCCTATGCGCACACACTGACGGACCGTGGCATGGTCTATCAGCCAACGGTGGTGAAAGGCAACAAGCCTGTGACCATCGGGCATCAGTACTCGACCGTGGCGTTGCTGCCGGAAGAAGAAGCAGGACTGTCAGGCAGCTGGCTGGCGCCGCTGATGACGCAGCGAGTGGCGACCGCAGCGGACAAGGAACTGGTGGGGGCCGGCCAAATCGCGGCACTGCTGAGCGATGACAAGCTGCCGTTTCGCCACAGGTTGTGTGTTGAGGTGGCAGACAGTGGCTACAGCAAGCCAGAGTATCTGGCCGCCAACCGTCAACATCGCAACCTGATCACCATCGTCCGGGTTCGTAGCAAGCGCGTCCTGTATCGCCAACCGGTTGCTCAAACGACCCAGGATAAACGAGGGCATCCCACCTGGTACGGCGAGCCCTTCCGCCTCCAGGATGCAGCCACATGGCCGCCCTCCGACCAGAGTTGCACCCTGTACGAAGTCAGTCGACGGGGCAAGACTTATCGGGTGGAGATCCAGGCGTGGCACAACTTGCTCATGCGCGGCAAGCAGCGTCCGAAACCATTGCCGATGCAGTGTTACCCGTTCACCCTGGTGCGCATTGTTCGCTACGACGACGAGGATCAGCCAGTTTCAAAGGATGCGCTGTGGCTGATCGTCATCGGTGAACGTCGCGACGAGTTATGCCTGAGCGATATCCAGCAAGCCTACGAACAACGCTACGACCTGGAGCACTTCTTCCGCTTCGGCAAACAGAAGCTCCTCTTGATCAGTTTCCAGACACCGGAGACCTGTCGGGAGGAGCACTGGTGGCGGTTAGTTCATATCGTCTATGCTCAGTTGTGGATGGCTCGGCATGTTGCCAACCTCCTACCGCGACCCTGGGAGCGCAACCTCCCTGCCGTGCGTAACCGCAGCATCTCGCCCGCCTTGGTTCAGCGAGACTTCGCCAGGATTATTCGCCAGTTGGGAACGCCGGCCAAACCCCCCAGACTCCGGGGTAATTCCCCAGGACGCTCCTTGGGCACCAAATTGGCCCCGCGTTCCCGTCACAAAGTCGTGGTCAAGGGCCTGTTGAAGGCCCTTTCACCCTGAATTCGGCTCGATTGTTCGGTTGTTAACGTGCTCGTGCTCAACGCCTCGCGTTTGAGCTTGTTTCGCTTTGTCAAAAGTCCAATAAGGGTAACTATTCAGGCTTTCTAACACAACGCTAGCAGTTGGCTAACGCAGATCAAACAAAGCTGTGGTATCGTAGGACACATGACATCAACGCCGCTTCC
>JAJTXO010000491.1 GCA_021463315.1 Caldilineales bacterium
TGGGGAATCGCGCCCAGCAGCGCCAGCCCGACGCAGTCCGAGGGCGCGCCGTTGGTGGTGTAGGCGCGCGAGCCGTCGGCCAGCGTCACCTGGTTGATGCGCAGCGGCTTGTGCATGGTCTTGCTGTGGCCGGCCGCGCTCCAGTTGCGGTCCGGCGCGAAGACCGTCACCTGGCCCACCGTCTCCAGCGCCTGTTTCAGCGCCAGCAGGCCGGGCGAGGTGACGCCGTCGTCGTTGGTGATCAGGATCTGTGCAGGCATGGTTCAGACAAAGCAAAGCCCCAGCGCCAGACAGGGATGACGGCCCGGTTAGGCAAGCAAGCCTGGCGCGTGGGGTGATCGATGGGGCCGTCTCCGGGCCATTGTAGCGCAGCGTCGGAGATTTCGCAAAACAGGGAGCTTCGTTGCCGGTTGCGGAGGGTGGGGTTTCTTGCGTGATCGATTTGTTGCCTGTATAATCGCAGACGTGTGGCGGTTCGTCGCCATCTGCCCCAGTGCCGCGCAAGGAGGCGCTCCGCCGTTGCCCCGCCGCTCCGCTTTTGTAGTCCTCACGACATAGAGAATCGCTCTGTGTCCCATCGGTTTCCCATTTGGTATGGCCGCTTGCTTTGCTCAAGGAGGAGCACTATGAACATTCGTCGTCTCTTGGTATCGCTGGCTGTGCTGCTGATGGCAGTTCTCTTGGTGGTTGCCTGCCAGCCGCCCGCCGCTGCCCCGCAACCGGCTGCCAGCACGGAACTCAACGTGCTCTGCACCCCCCAGGTGGAGTGGTGCGAGGGCATGAAGACCGAGTTCGAGGCAGCCAATCCCGGCATTACTGTCAACTTCGTGCGCCTGTCCAGCGGCGAGGCGCTGACTCGCCTGCGCAACGAGAAGGACAATCCCCAGTTCGACATCTGGTGGGGCGGCCCGGTGGACAGCTTCATCGCAGCCACCAACGAAGGGCTGCTGGAGCAGTATGACTCGCCCAACTACGCCAATCTGCTCAACCCGACCTTGATGGCGGATCCTGACAAGCATTGGGCCGGCGTCTACGTCGGTTCGCTGGGCTTTGCCACCAACAACAACTCTGGCATCACCCCGCCCACCTCCTGGGACGATCTGCTGAAGCCGGAGCTGAAGGGCCAAATCCTGATCGCGCACCCTTCCAGTTCAGGCACCTCCTACACCATGGTCTGCACCCGCTTGCAGCAACTGGGCGAAGAGGCCGGCTGGGATTGGATGCGCCAGTTCGCGGGCAACGTGCTGCAGTACACCAAGAGCGGCGCGGCGCCGGGCAAGTTCGTTGGCCAGGGCGAGGCTGCGGTCGGCGTGCTCTTCTCCCACGACGTAGTGGCCGAGATCGAGAAGGGCTCCCCCCTGACCCTGAGCTTCCCCGCGGAAGGCACTGGCTTTGAGATCGGCGGCATGGGCATCATCAAGGGCGCTAAGAACCTGGACAACGCCAAGAAATGGTTCGATTGGGCGCTGGAGCCGGCCACCCAAGAGCTGGGCCCCAAGTACAACGCCTTTCAGGCCCCCACGGTCAAGGGTGCAGCGGCCTCGAAGCCTGAGCTGCTGGAGGTCAACCTGATCGACTACGACTTCCAGTGGTGCGGCGACAACAAGAAAGCCTTCGTCGACAAGTTCACCAACGAAATCGCGGGTGCGGACTCGCTGAAGGAATAAGGTTCATGATCAAAGCCCCTTCGGGTTGCCTGCCAACCCGAAGGGGCTGCCTTATCTTTTCAGCCCATGACCACCCAATCTCGCACCGCGTTCAGCTCTGGCTTCATGCCGGCCCTGCGCCGCCGCCTCCAGGAGTTCCGCCTGATCGGCCAGGATCCCATCCTGGCCATCGGCCTGCTGGCGATCGGCGCCTTTGCCGTCACTTTCATCGTCTTTCCCCTGATGCGCGTGGTTGTTCAAGGCTTGGTCTCGCTGGAGACCGGCGAGCTGAACCTGGTGCATTATCAGCGCTATTTCGATCCCTATTTCGGGCCCTATTATCGCCGTGTGGTGTGGGATACCTTGATCATGGGGGTGATGACGGCTACCGGCGGCACTGCCCTCGGCTTCATCTTTGCCTATGCCCTGGTGCGCTGCCGCATGCCCTTTCCCCGGCTGACCCACGCGCTGACCCTGGTGCCGACTATCTCGCCCCCCTTTGCCATTGCCATCGCGGCGATCCTGCTCTTTGGCCGCTCCGGGTTGATCACTCGGCAACTGCTGGGCATTGTGCCCACCGTGGGCAGCAACGACATCTATGGTCTGGATGGTCTGATCTTCGTCCAGATCATCACCTTCTTCCCGGTGGCCTATCTGATCATCCGCGGCATGCTGGAGCGGCTGGAGCCGTCCATGGAGGAGGCCGCGCTGAGCCTGGGGGCCAGCAAGTGGCACATCTTCCGCACGGTGACGCTGCCGCTGCTGGCGCCAGGGCTGGCTGGCTCCTTCCTGCTGCTCTTCGTCGAGTCGCTGGCCGACCTGGGCAACCCTTTGTTGATCACCGGCAACCGCACGGTGCTGTCGGCCGAGATCTACCTGGCCATCAACGGCCAGTATGACCAGGCCAAGGGCGCGGCCCTGTCGGTGGTGCTGCTGATCCCCACGCTGACCGTCTTCATCTTGCAGCGCTATTGGGTCAGCCGACGCTCCTATGTGGCCGTCACCGGCAAGCCCACCGGCGGCCAGATCGCAGTCAAGGAGCCCTACATCCGTTGGCCGGTGGTGATCGTCACCGCCTTGACCTTGGCGCTGATCATGCTGCTCTATCTGTCCATTGCGGTGGGCTCGGTCACCAAGCTGTGGGGCATCAACTACACCCTGACGCTGGAGCACTACCGCGCGGCCTTCACCCGCGGGCTGGACGCCATCGCTGACACCACCTTCTTGTCCGCAGTGGCCACCCCTATCGCCGGCCTGGCAGGCATGGTTATCGCCTTTCTGGTGGTGCGCAAGAAGTTCTCCGGCAAGGAGGCGTTGGACTTCACCTCCAACCTGGGCGGCGCGGTGCCCGGCACTATTCTGGGCATCGGCTTCATCCTGGCCTTCATCAAGGCGCCCATCTGGCTGGTGGCCATCATCTATGCCTTTTTTGTCTTCTACATGGTCAGCCAGCGAGGCAGCGCGGTGGAAACGCCCGGTGTCAAGCGCCGCGGCATCGGCTGGCGCGAGCTCCTGTTGATCGGTGTCGCCACGGCAATCGGCTACGCGCTGGCGGTCTACCTGAATGCCTGGGCCGGGCCGGTGCTGTGGCGCCGGATCATGGCGATCGGGTTCATTGCGCTGGCCGCGGCGCTCTTCTTCAGCGCCGATCACAAGCACCGCAAGGCCATCAGCCTGGCCACCGCCGCGGTCGGCCTTTATCTGATCGTCGATACGCTCACCGTGCTGGTAACTACGCCACTGGCCATCTGGGGGCGTGGCATTCCCAGCATCCAGATCAGCCGCATCGTCGTCGGTCTGGGCGACTGGATCAAGGTTTTCACCCAGATGCCCCCTTCGGTGCTGGGGCTGGCCACCCTGGTGATCGGCATCCTGGTGATGGGGCGCCTGACCGGCCGCGCCCGGCCCTGGCTGATGGTCGCGTTTATCGCGCTGAGCGCCGGGCTGGTCTTCGCCGAGGCGCCGCTGGCGCTGGTGGGCACGCCCTACATCGTCATTGCCGCCTACGCGGTGCGCAGCCTGCCAGCCAGCGCGCGCGCCGGCATCGCCTCCTTGCAGCAAATCGATCCTTCCATCGAGGAAGCGTCTACCAGCCTGGGCGGCGATACGCAAGTCACCTTCCGCCGCGTCACGCTGCCGCTGATCATGCCCGCGCTGATCGCTGGCCTGATCTTCGCCTTC
>JAJTXO010000492.1 GCA_021463315.1 Caldilineales bacterium
TCCCCAGCCCCCAGCCCCCACTCCCCACCATGCACCAACCACCTGAACTCCGTCTGACCGAGATGGAGCTGCGCCAGTACAGCGGCGAGCGCGGCCAGCCAGCCTACATCGCCTACCATGGCGTGATCTACGATGTCAGCGACGCGCCCAATTGGCGCGGCGGCATGCATCGCGACATGCACTATGCCGGGCTGGACCTGACCCGCTCGCTGCGCAAGGCGCCGCACGACGCCGGCGTTTTTCAACGGGTGCGCCGTGTCGGGGTGTTGATCGATAGCGCCCACCCGGAGTCGAGGCTTTAGCCGGGTCTCGTCGCAGCGACCGGCAGAACCTCGATTCAAAGACGTAGAAGGGTGTCATCTCAATAAACCGGGGTCGAGACTTCCGAAGTCTGGGAAGTCTTCCCCCTCTATTGAGATGATACGTAGAAGGGAACTTAGCCATGCAGATCACCCACGTCGAAGTTACCCCTGTCGAACTCAAGTTGAGCGTGCCCTACCGCGCGCTCTACGAGGAGCAGATCGAGCACGCGGCGCTGATTTTCGTGCGCATCGACACCCAGGACGGACGCAGCGCCTGGGGCTGCGCGGCCTTCGATCCGCTGCTGACCGGCGAGACCATGGAGCAGGTGCTGCGTGCCTGCCGCCGCTGCGCAGCGCGCGCGCTGGACTTGAACCCGCTCAACACTGAATTCGCGCTGGCCGAGCTGGAGCCGCTGACCAGCGGCGCACCCTCGGCCCTGTGCGCCTTTGACATCGCCTTCCATGATTTGTTGGGTCTGGCCGCGGGGCTGCCGCTGCATCGCCTGCTGGGCGGCTATCGCTATCGTATCCGCACCTCCATCACCGTGGGCATCGCGCCGATCAACGAAACGGTGGAGCTGGCCCGGCTGCGCGCCCGCCAGGGCTTCCGCATCCTCAAATTGAAGGGAGGGCTGGACCCTGAGGAGGACGTGCGCCGGGTCAACGCGGTCCACACTGCGCTGCCAGAGCTCACCCTGCGCCTGGATGCTGACCAGGGCTACGGCGCGCGCCAGGCGCTGGCCGTGGCTCGGGCCCTGGCCGGCAAGATCGAGATGCTGGAGCAGCCGACGCCGGCCAACGATCTGTCCATGCTGCGCGAGGTGCGGGAGCTGAGCCGGGTGCCTGTGCTGGCCAGCCAGAGCGTGCTGGGTCCAGAGTCTGCGCTGGACATCGCCTCGCAGCGCGCGGCCCACGGCATGAGCATCAAACTGAGCACCTGTGGCGGCATTGCCCGCGGCCGCCAGATCGACGCCATCGCTCGCGCCGCGCGCATGGCCACCATGGTGGGCTGTCTCAACGAGCCCGCCCTGCTGATCGCGGCCGGGCTGGCCTTTGCCCTCAGCAGCCCCAACGTGGCCTACGGCGATTTGGACGGTCACTTCGATTTGATCGACGATCCGACCGTCGCAGGCTTTCGATTCGAGGAGGGCTGGCTGGTGGCCACTGACACGCCTGGGCTGGGCTGTCGGGTGGAGCTATGAGGAACGAGGAATTCAGAACGATGAATGATGAATCCGGAGCGATGAACGCCAGAGCAGACTCCGGAGATTCATCGTTCATCGTTCATCATTCATCGTTCATCCTTCATCCTTCATCGTTCATCGTCGCCTTGGCAGGCGGCGTGGGCGGGGCCAAGCTGGCCTACGGGCTGTATCGGCTGCTGGGCGAACGGCTGGCGGTGGTGGTCAACACCGGCGACGACTGCGAGCACTGGGGGCTGACCGTCTGTCCCGACCTGGACACGGTGATGTACAACCTGGCCGGCATCAACAACCCGGAGTTCGGCTGGGGGCTGGCGGGCGAGACGCAGCGCGCCCTGGCCATGATGCAGCGCTACGGCGGCGAAAGCTGGTTCGGCCTGGGCGATGGCGACCTGGCCACGCACCTGCTGCGCACCCAGCGGCTGCGGGCAGGCTTAAATTTGACCGGGGTCATGTTTGAGCTACGAACGGCGCTCGGCATCACAGCCGATCTGCTGCCCATGTCCGACCAACCAGTGCGCACCGTGGTGCATACCGACGAAGGGGTGCTGCCCTTCCAGCGCTATTTCGTGCAGCGGCGCTGCCAGCCGCGGCTGCTGGGGCTGGAGTTCGACGGCATGGAAGGGGCGCAGCCCTCGCCGCAGGTGCTGGCCGCGTTGGACCAAGCCAGCGCGGTGGTGCTCTGTCCCAGCAATCCCTACCTGAGTCTGGACCCGATCCTGTTGCTGCCCGGCCTGGCCCAGCGGCTGCGGGCCTTTGCCGGCCCCGTGGTGGCGGTCTCCCCCATCGTCGGCGGACAGGCCATCAAGGGGCCGGCCGCCAAGATCATGGCCGAGCTGGGCGTGGAGGCGTCGGCGCTGGCCGTGGCCAAGCACATCGCCGGCCGCATCCGCCTGGACGGCTTCGTGCTGGACACGGTGGATGCGGGCCTGGCGGACGCCGTCGCCGCGCTGGGCATCACACCGCTGGTGACGGACACCATCATGCGCGATGCAGCCAGCAAGGAGCGATTGGCGCGGGATGTGTTGGGGCTGGCAGAAAAAATCAAGCCGTTTTGAATCTCATGCCGTTGCGACTGAAAGACTTCGGAAGTCGCCGCATCAGGGTTGAACCTGGCTTTCATCCGAAACTGCGTCCTTTTTGAGTGCTGCGGCGAGTATCATCTCAAAAAACCGGGGTCGAGACTTCCGAAGTCTGCGCAGGTTTGTTCAAAACGAGCTCACAGTCCATAAGACTTCGGAAGTCTTCTCCAATCTATTGAGATGATACTGCGGCGACTTCTGAAGTCTTAGGCTGAGCGATTATCCCGTGCCAACGGTGTTTGCGATTCCTGCAACAGGATGCTGGCGAAGCTGATAGCTACTTGCCAGCGCAAACGGTCGACGATATCAGCGGAGGCTCGTACCTCATGGCTAAGGACAGAACAAGACAACGACTCGAAACGGAAGCAATTGTGCTTGGGTATGCGATGAGCCGGCTCGATCAGGACTACCTCGCTGCCAGGAACTGTTCTACATGGAAACATGCCTTCACTGAGGCAGCCGACGCATTATCCAAACCGCGAAGCACATTCAAGAATTTGCGCGATGAATTCGATCCCGTACATGATAATTCCCGTCAAGGCTGGCATCATCGGAATATGCGGTCGAGCCGGATCCGTGTTCTTGATGAGCTTCATGATGTCAGCGACGTTGCGCTGATCGAATTGGTTGACAGAATCTTGAAACGCGATGATACTTCGACGGGTGAGGCCATCGATTCGCTGGCAGCGGTGAACCGTGTGGCCTATAACGTGGCAGATCGCCTTCTGACCGGCCGGCTTGCCGAAGAGTACTTCATGGCCAATTCCCAGACGCTGATAGACGTGTCAGCAGACCGTTTGGTTGATCGCCGCTTGAGTGGATGTGGCTATGATTTTGCGATCCAGGACTTGCCTGCACGGGCACTGGAAATCAAAGGACTCAAAGGCAACAGTGGGAGCGTACTCTTCACCGAACGTGAGTGGACAGAAGCGCGTGCCCGGAAGGAAGATTATTGGGTGGTAGTCATCGGCAACTTGCTGGGAAGCCCGATCCACGCGATATTTCCTGATCCCCACGTCAGCCTGGCCGCCCAGAGCCGTTTTCGCCAGTCGCTAGTGCTCAGTTGGCACGCATCGGTAAGGATATCAAGCCCATGAAGCTCGCTCTGGATTTCAGCCGCGGTATCATCTCAATAGGGTGTATTTGAATCTGGTTGGTCAACACGACGGGCCAGCGTAGGTCGAGTAGAGCCTGGCGGCGCCTGGCGGACCAGGCACTGAAACGCGACAGGCTTTTG
>JAJTXO010000493.1 GCA_021463315.1 Caldilineales bacterium
CTTGGCAGGCCAGCCCCACCTGGTCGGGCCGCACCAGCAGATCCAGATCGGCCGATGGACGCGCCAGCGGGTCGGCGTAGATCATCTCGGCCAGCGCATAGCCCTTGAGCAGAAGCGGCTCGATGCCGGCGCTGTGCAGCGCAGCCACGGCCGCGGCCAGTTGGCGCTGCTGCACCATGCCGTCGAAAGCGATCTGCGCGGCGGCCTGGCTCATGGCCTGCCACGCTGGCGCCGGCACGCTGGCGGCGGCATCCAGCGCCAGCAGGGCCTGGCGCACCAGCCCCACCACACCGTGCAGCGCGGCCAGCTCGCTCAGCCGCGGCCAGTCGATGGGCTGGGCCAGCAGGCCGGCCAGCTGCGCCCGGGCCGCGTCGCCGCGGTCGCTGCGGCACAGGGCCAGCAGCAGGGCGCCGGTGGAATCCCCCTCCGCGCGGCGCGCTGGCCAGCTCATAGCCCCGCCGTGCGCACCGTGCCCAGTTGCTTCATCACCTGCTCGGCCTGCGCGTAGGGGTCGTCCAGGCCGGGCTGCTGCCGCGCCCAGGCGGCGTATTCGGCGATGATCTGCGGCAGCGGCGTGGATGGAGTCCAGCCCAGGCCGGCCAACTTGCTGATGTCCGACACGATGTGGCGGGTGTCGCCGAAGCGGTACTCCCCCGGCACGGCCACGGCCAGATCCACGCCCAGCACCTGGGCTGTCAGCGCGCCGTATTCCAGCACGCTGGTGGCCGCGCCGCCGCCCACGTTGAAGGCCTGATAGTCGGCGCGCGGGTCCTCCAGCACCAGCACGTTGGCCCGCGCCACATCGCCCACATAGACGTAGTCGCGCAGTTGCCCGCCATCCTCGTAGGCAATCGGCGCCTGGCCAGCCAACATGCGGGTGACGAAGATGCGGCAGATGCCGGAATAGGCGTTGCGGAAGCTCTGGCGCGGCCCTTGGGTGATGGAGTAGCGCATGGCCACGGTGGGGATGCCGTAGCGCTGGCCCAGGTTGAGCGCGATCATCTCCTGGGTGTATTTGGACATGGCGTACTGGTTGTGGGGCCGCACCTGCGCCTCGTCGGTGATCTCCACCTGCAAGGGACCGTCGCACACCGGGCAGCGCACCTCCCACTGACGCGCGCGGAGCTGCGCCTCCGGCCGCAAGGGGGGATAGACCACGCCATCGGCCGCGCAGCGATACTTGCCCTCGCCGTAGACCGACTGGCTGCTGGCCACCACCACCTTCTGCACCGGCAGCCGCTCGTTGACGATCAGCTCGTAGAGCAGCGCGGTGGCGGTGGCGTTGACGTCGAAGAAGCGGCTGAAGTCGGTGAGATAGTCCTGGTAGGCCGCCAGGTGCAGGACGACATCGATGCCCTCCAGCGCGGCGCGCAGGGCCGCGCGGTCGCGCACATCGCCGCGCATGAACTCGACCGCCGGGCTGAGGTGCTCTGGGATGCGACCCTCCAGATGCACCGGCGGCGTCAGCGCATCCAGCACCCGCACGCGGTAGCCGCGCCGAAGCAGCCGATCGACGGTGTGCGAACCGATGAAGCCAGCGCCGCCGGTAACAAGCGCGTTAGTCACAGCTCAGCTCCTTCATCGCCCGTTGGCCTGCGGCGGCATCACGTGACGGCGGTACCACTCGATGGTCTCCGCCAGCCCCTCTTCCAGCGTCACCTGCGGCTGATAGCCCAGCAGCGCCTGCGCCTTGCCCAGGTCCGCGCCGCGAATGGCCTGGCCCGCGGGCTTGCTGGTGTCGAACTCAATCGGCACATCGCGGCCAGACAGGCGCCGCACCGTCAGCACCAGATCCTTGATGCTCACCAGCTCGTCGCTGCTCAGGTTGATGGGATCGGGCTGCGGGTGGCGCTCGATGGCCAGCATCATGCCGCGCGCCACGTCGCGGGCGTGGACAAAGGTGCGCAACTGCGCGCCATCGCCCCAGACGACGACCCGATCGCGCTCGAAGACCTTGCGGATGGTGGCCGGAATGACGTGCGACATCTCCCAGGAGAAATCATCGCGCGGGCCATAGGCGTTGTAGGGGCGCACGATCGCGATCTGCATGGGGTATTCCATGGCATAGGCGCGCGCCTGCACCTCGGCCAGACGCTTGGACCAGCCATAGCCGAAATTGGTCGGCTCAGGGTCGTCGATGAAGCCCTCGGCCTCGCCGGTGGGCACCGGGGCCGTGCGCCGATAGACGCAGGCGGAGCTGACGCTGAGGTAGCGCTCCACGTTCTCCAGCCGGGCTGCCTCCATCATCTGCAGGTTGACGATCGCGTTCTGATAGAACATATCGCCGGAGTGGCCCACGTTGTAGCCGATGCCGGTCAGCTTTGCGCCCAGATGCATGACGATCTCCTGGCCGGCGGCCGCGCGGCGGGCCGCGTCTAGCTGGCTGATGTCGCCGGCCAGGAACTCGATCTCCTCACGCACCGCGGCCAGATAGTCCAGCGTGCCCTTGCGCAGGCGGCCCACCACGCGCACGCGCGCGCCGGCTGCCACCAACATCTCCACCAGGTGCGAACCGATAAACCCGGTTCCACCGGTCACCAACACCTTCTTTTCCGACCAAAACGTCATTTCTTTACCTTTCAACGGGCCATCTGACCGATAAGCTGTGTGTAGAACTGCTCCAGCCGGCCAACCAGATGCTCCCAAGAGAGATCGCCCTCGGCCAGGGCACGCGCGCTGACCCTCTGGCGGCTGCGCACCTCCGGGCTGAGCAGCAGGGTGACAACGCCCTGGGCAAACGCGTGCGGCGTGTCGTCGGTCAGCAGGCCGATGTCGTAGGCATCGAAGAGGGGCCGCAGGATGCGCATGTCGGTGGCCACGGTGGGCCGGCCCGCGGCCAGATAGTCGTTCAGCTTGGAGGGCCAGATGTTGTCGGTGGCGGTCATGCGCTGGAAGGGGAGCACCGTCACGTCCGACGCGCACAGATAGACGTTCAGATCGTCGTAGTCGATCCAGCCTGTCTCGATCACGTCGGCGCGGCACTGGGCAGGCACGAAGGACCAGAAGTCTTTGAGCTTGTGATTGCCGATGCACAACACCTTGACCGGCCGCCGCACGAGCTGCTGGATCAGCGGCAGGGCTGAGAAGAGCAGCCGGGCCGTGGTGGAGCGCATGACGCCCACATAGCCCAGCAGGTAGGCATCGCGCGGCAGGGAGGGCATCCGGCTGCGCGCCTCCTCCACGCTGAAGGGGGTCAAACCTTCCGGGTCGCAGCCGTTGAGCAGGTTGATCATGTGCGTCCGCGGAATGCCCAGGGCCGCGGCCCGCTCCAGCAGCGGCTCGCCCATGGCGACCACCGCGTCGGCCAGGGGATAGAAGGTCTCTTCGCAGAAGGTCTCGACCGGCTGCATGAAGGTGCGCACCAGCCGGCCGCGCTCAGAGGCTGTGCCGCCGCGGCCATACCAGTCGGCCCAGTCCAGAATGGTGGGCGTGCCCTTGATAGCCTTCAGCCACAGCGCGGGCAGGGCCACGGCCGGGCGCGATTCCAGCCCATGCACGATGTCGTAGCGCTCGTTGCTGACATAGCGGATGCGCTGCATGACGTTCCACGGATCCCAGCCGGTGCGCGCCTGCCCGCGCAGCAGGTCAGGGGTCTCGACAATGCGCACGCCGGCCGCCTCGAACCCATGGAATGCGGCACGTGCGTGCGGCGCGATGCTCAGCAGCGTCACCTGATGGCCGCGTCGCACCAGATGGCGCGCCTGATGATAGGCATGAAAGAACGCGCCGCCCCCTTTCCAGGTGATGTTGTGGGTGAGGTAGAGAATGTGCATGGGGGGAGGGGGAGATTGGTAGATTGGTAGATTGGTAGATTGGTAGATTG
>JAJTXO010000494.1 GCA_021463315.1 Caldilineales bacterium
AGCAGGATGAAGGTGACCAGCCCCAGGAAGACCATCTCGTCGGTGAAGATATCGGGCAAGTAGTAGCGGCGCTTGTCAGCCGGAATGCGCTTGGCCGTGTCCTGGCCGACCTCCTCGTGGGAGGAAGGCAGCGAGATGCCCACCCGCACCACCTTGTAGTAGTGAATGAAGAACACGAAGATGATGATCAGCGGCACGAACAGCACGTGCAGCAGGTAGAAGCGCATCAGGCCGCCGGCGCCGATGCTGGGCGCGCCCAGCAGCAGCAGTTTGACCTGGGTGCCGATCAGCGGCGCCTTGTCGGCCATGCTGGTGCCGATGGTCACCGCCCAGTAGGCCAACTGGTCCCAAGGCAGCAGATAGCCGCTGAAGCTCATCAACAGGGTAGTCAGCAACAGGATCACGCCGGTCAGCCAGGTGAACTGGCGCGGCTTCTTGTAGGAGCCGGTCAGGTAGGTGCGCACCATGTGCAGGAAGACGACGATCACCATGCCTTCAGCGCCCAGGCGATGGATGTCTCGCACGAACTGGCCGAAGGGCACGTTGGTCATGATGGTGATCATGTCCCCGTACGCTCGCTCCGGCGTAGGCGCATAGAAGATCATCAGGTACACGCCGGTCAAGGTCTCGATGATGAAGAAGTAGGTGCTCAGGAGACCTAGCCGGAAAGTGTGGCCTAGCTTAGTCACCGCTTGGTGATAGTAGCTGGGCTTGATGTGGAACCAGAAAGACTCGGAGTGGACCGTGAGGCGGGGATTGGGGCGCCTGGGTTCATCGCCGCGAGCCAGTGCGCGCAGGTCGTTCCAGTTCAGCCCTGTGGTCAGGCGGGTGATCAGGACGTCGAGCTGTCTCAACATCCATTGGAACAGACCCTCTTTACGGATCTCTTGGGTTACGTTGTTGATAACACCCATCGGTCGGTGCCTCCTATTCCGGCTAGACGGATTGGCCCTTGATCACCACGCCCGTGTCGACCACGTATTCGGCGTTGGGATCGACGGTCAAAGCCTGCCCACCGGTCGTCGTTTCATCCACGACTTGACCGTTGACCAGCTTTTGCATCTTGAACTGGTCCAGCGAACGCGGAGCAGGTCCTTCGATGTACTGGCCATCTTTGACGAACTTGGAGCCGTGGCACGGGCACTCGAAGCGGAAGGTCTGATCCTTCCACTCGTACAGACAGCCCAGATGGGTGCAGACGCGATACAGCGCGCGCACGCCGTCGGTGTCGTTGCTCAGCCAGAACTGGCCCTCCAGGTTGCGCACCGGAGGCGCGTCGATCGGCGGCATCGAGGTTCCTGTGCCCAGCGGGAAAGTGCCGCCGAACTCCCCTTCTTTGAAGCGGGGCAGGGCAAACAGGTAGGTAGCCACGCCGGCTTCCACCAAGACGATGCCCAAAGCGGCTCCCCAGGCGTAGTTGAGAAACTCACGACGCGAGAGAGGTGGGCCGGCAGGACGCGCCGCCTTCTTGGCGGTTTTCTCCTCTTCCTTCTGTTGGCGGCCTGATTTCATATACTGGCCGCGATCGCCGCGGTATGCCGCGCCGCTCTCCATCTGCTGCTGCTTGCTGTCAGCATATTTCTGGTGTTCCGGGCTGATTTCCTCGCCCGGATCAGCGGATTTGGGATTGGCCATGGCTTGGTGACCTCCTGCTTATGCCTGGGTTGGCTGCTACCACGTTGCATCCCAGCGATGCCGCGCAGTCAACAGCGCAGGACTCTTTCTGATGGGTGGTCGTTACGTCTCCATAACAGGATGCGAGACGATGAATCAAGGGGCTGGAAATGACGGAGCGATTATAACATGCGCCTAGAGCCTTGTCAAAAATATCACTTTCTCCTGATTATAATGCACTGCGTCATTCGTCCGAAGAGACGGGGCCGCGCAGGCGTTTTGCCTGGCTGCGCTGCCGCTTCTGCTCCATCCTTTGCCGGCGGGCAGCAGGGGTGGGCCGCGTTGGCCGGCGGGCCTTGGCCGGCCGGAAGGCCGCGGCCAGCAAGCGTCGAAAGCGCTCCAGCACATCGGCTCGATTGTCCGCCTGGCTTCGGCCTGCCTGCGACACCAGATGCAGGATGCCTTGCTGGTCGACGCGGCCGCCCAGCCGGCTGAGCGCCAACCCGCGCTGCTCCTCGCTCAGGCTGGGCGAGCCGGCCAGGTCGAACAGCAGTTCAACCTTGGTCTCGGTGCGCTGGACATGTTGGCCGCCCGGTCCGCTGCTGCGCGCATAGCGAAAGCTCAGCTCGCTGACCGGAATGGCAATCCGGTCGGTGATGACAATGCGATCTTCAGACATGGGCTGGGCATCAAGGCTCAGTCGGCAGCGGGGCGGGCAGGGTCAGCGGCAGGGTGGTGGTCAGCGACGCCGTGACGGTGGTGGTGATGGCGGGCGGCGCGGGCAACACCGGCAGCGGCTCGATGCGATCGATGCGCAGCGAACGCTGGTGCTCGTGATAGTCATCGCACGGCGGGTCAGCATAGACTACCTGGCGATTGCGAAACAGCGCCACACGGTAGCTGGCGCCCTGATGTGCCAGCACGCCATCCTCGCCGGGATAGAGCATGAGCTCGTCGCCGCCCCAGCGCACGGTCAACGGCGACGTGGTCCGGCTCTGCACGCAGGCGCTCTGGGCTGGACGCGCCGGCACAGCCGGGCAATCGCCCGGTGCGTCCAGCAGTTGCAGCGCCAGCGCGTCGTCCTGCTCGTACACGTCGGTGCGGCCAAGAAAGAGCAGCCCGGCGCTGTCGAAGATCTGCAGCTCGTAGCCGCGGCTGTCGGGGATGTCGGCGTTTCTCGCGGGCGTCGTTGGCGCGGCGCCCGGCTCTGCCGCGCCTAACTCTGGGTCCATCAGATCGGCCCAGGCGATGAAGCGGTAGCTTTGGCCCTGGACCAGCGGCGGCGGGTCCCCCTGGTAGTCCAGCCACAGATCGATCCCTTCGGCGGCCTCGCGCAGCAGGAAACGGCGGTGCGGCTGGCGTGCGGGGCTGTCGTCCTGGCCGGTCACCGTGGCCTGGAACTCGATCACCTGGCGCGCCTGGTAGGCTGCCAGCAGCTCCGACGGCCGGTTTCGAGGGGTCTGCGGCAGCAACAGCCAGGTCTGCACCGCGCCGTCGCCCTGGCAGCGCTCAGGAACCATCACCGTTGCGGCGGCTTCCGGCCCTGGCTGGGAGGGGGGCGCGCTGGCTGGCTGAGTGCAGCCAGCCAGCGCTGCGACCAGCATCAGCAGCGCGAGCAGGGCCGCGCGGGCAGATGCGGCGCGCGGCCCTGGCCATCGCGTCTTAGCGGGCTTCTTGCCCATGCTCCGTCTCTCCAAAGGCCGCCAGCCGCTCCTGGATCTGTGCCAGCTTGCCTTCCCACTCGGCCAACTGTTGGCGCGCGCCTGCCACCACCTGCGCCGGCGCGCTGGCGACGAAGCCAGGATTGGCCAGCCGGGCGGCCGTGCTGCTGGCCATCTTCTCTGCGTTGGCCAGTTCCTTGCGCAGCCGGCTGATCTCCGCGTCCAGGTCCACCAGGTCGGCCAGCGGCAGGGCGATGGTCACGCCGCCCGCCACCATGTTGGCTGACTTGGCGGGGAAGTCCAGCGCGGTGGCCAGTTGCACCAGCGCCGGATCCAGCCCGGCCAGGCTGGCGATGAGGGGCAACTGCGCTTGCAGCAGCGCCAGATGCTCGCCCGCGCTGATCAGCGCGCCGATGCGCCGGCCCGGCGGCACGTTATACTCGGCGCGCGCGTTGCGGATGGCACGGATGACCTCCTGCACGCGGGCAAACTCAGCGTCGGCCGCGGCGTCCAGCGGCCCGGCCTGCGGCCAGGGGGCGATGATCA
>JAJTXO010000495.1 GCA_021463315.1 Caldilineales bacterium
CAGGGATGTGGCTGGAAATGAAGTGACAGCATCCAGGGTAATCCGCATAGACACGGTTCCTCCGGTCGCTCAAATCACATCCCATTCCAATGGAGAGGTTGTGCAGGGTGATGTACGCTTCGCTGGAAGTTTGGTGGACGGTATGTCCGGTCCAGAGGGTGGTGAAGTTTCGGTTGATGGAGGAAACACCTGGCAGGCAATCTCGATTAGTGCAGGAGATGACTGGTCTTACATCTGGCATTCCGGTGAAGTTCCCAATGGCGAATACACCATCCAGATGCGCGGCAGGGATCGTGCCGGCAATGTTGGCGAGCCCGATCACCCCGATCGCCACCGCGCCCAGGCGCGAGGTGGTGCCGGGGGGAAGCAGAGTGAGCAGGACCCAGCCCCGCTGGCCCGCGCTGAGCTGGGTCTGCACGTCGATCAGATTGACGTTGTCAGGAGTGACGCTCTCCCCCAGCAACTGATCGTCCAGCCACAGCCGCACCCCGTCGTCGGCGTTGATCTGGAAGCGATAGACTCCGTCCACGGGCGCGGTCAGCTCGCCGGTCCAGCGCACCGAGAAAGGCGCGGCCCACGGCTCCTGCTCTGGCCAGGCAAAGAGCAGCAGCGGATCGACGCGGCTGAACACCGGCTCCCCCTCCCACAGCTCGCCGGCGAAATAGTCGCCGCGCAGGCCCTGGCGGGGCGCGTCCACCACAAAGAAGAGGTTGGGCGGCACCGGGGTTGCCTCGCCCTGGCCGGGCGTCACCCAGCTCAACACCACCGTCGCGTCCGGTCCTGGCGTCGTCTGCTGCACCGCCAGGCTGTGCAGCCCCTTGCCCAGGAAGCGCGGCCCAGTCCAGAGCTGGCCATCCAACGTCAGTTGGCCGGGGCCATCGACCACCAGGTCATATTCGCCGCTAGCCGGAATGTTGAGCGAACCCGACCAGGTCGCGACCGACTGATCGTCAGCCTGCTGCGCCAGATCGGGCGGCCAGACCAGGCGGGGTGCGGCGTCGGTGCGCTGCTCCACCGTGACGCCGGACGCGACCGTGAACGCGGCGTTCAGCCCTTGCAGCGCGCTGATCTGCGCGCCCGGCACGGTCACGCTCAGATAGAGCGGCTGGCCGCCTGGCCCCTCCACTACCTCGAACTGCGCGCCCGGATAGTAGGCCAGGAAGAGCTCCGGCACGTCCTGGTAGTAGGTGTCTAGCACGAACAGCGCATCCTGGCCGAAGGGATCGCTCAGCGGCAGATCGGTGGCCGGCTCTGTCATCTGATAGGCCGGATGATCCAGCCCGCCGCCCCGCGCCGGGGAGCGATAGGTCAGGAACTTGAGCGGTGAAAAGTGATAGAGCCGCGGCGAAAGGTAGAGGCTGCTGTGCTCCATGGCCGCGGCCACCTCCGCGGCCACGGCCGTCTCCACCGGCGAAAAGGCCTGCCAGACGCGGCCATCCCTGGCCTGCACGTCGAAAAAGAGGCGGGTGTTGAACAAGCCAGCCCACAGCAGCAGCGCCGCGATCAGACCAGCCGGCAACGCGGCCAGCCAGCGGGCATCCTTGGGGTCGCCCAGATGCGCCATGGCCGAGCCGAAGACGCGCGCGCTGCGCACCGCGGCATCCCCGGCCAACAGCGCGGCCGCGCCGATCACCGGCAGCGTCCGGTAGGCCTGCGGCGCCTCGTCCAGCCGCGTCAAAATGCCGCCCAGCAGCGGTATCAGCAGCCAGAGCAGCAGCAGGGCATAGCGCTGCCCGCCGCCCGCGCCCGGCCCGTGAGCGTCATCCCCCGGCCGCCGCGCGTTGGGTCGAAAGAGCTGGAACAGGGCAAAGCCCAGCGCCAGGATCAGCAGCCCGCCCGTGACCGGATCCAACATGGGCGCGCCCGGCAGATTGTGGCGCGGGTTGCGGTCGCCAGAGGCCAGGAACATCTCCGCATGGCGCAACACGCTCTCTTGCAGCGGCAGCAGGCTGACCTCTTTGGGCATGCCCAGCGCGGCCAGCGTCTGCCCGACGATCTTGGGCGCGGGCGTGCGCTGCTGAAAGTAGTAGTCCTGCATGTCCACCAGGATGCTGACCTGCTGGCTGCGGTTGCTGAAGGAGAAGGGATTGCGCGCATAGGTCACCAGCAACGGGCCGAAGGTGGCCAGATAGACCACCAGGAAGATGGCCAGGCCGCGCCAGGTGCGCCGGGCAAAGCCGCGCTCGAACAGCAGGCGATAGAGCAGGTAAAGCGCCACGGCCAGCACCACCAGCCGCGAGGCCAGGTAGGTGTAGTGGCCCAGGCCCAAAAAGAGGCCGCCCAGGGCGAAGTCGCTGGCTCGCCGGTCGCGCGTGGCCCGCAGGATGAAATAGAGCGCCAGGATCATGAAGAGCAGCGGCGCGACCTCGTTCCACCCCCAGCGGCTCATGGTGATGTGCCAGCGGCTGATGGCCAGCAGGAAGGTGGCCGCGAAGGCCGTTGGGATGCCGAACAGCAGCCGCGCCAGCGGATAGAGCGCGGCCACGGTCAGGATGGCCGGCAGCAGCGAGGCGGCCTTCAGCGCGGCAAAGCTGACCCCCAACACCTTGAACAGCCCCACCAGATAGAACGCGTACATGGTGGGCGTCTCGAACCAGCCGGTGGCGAAGGGGCTGTCGGGCCGCCCTTCCAGAATGCGCAGCGCATCCAGCGCGGCGTTGGTCTCGTCCACGAAGATGCCGGGCGGCATCTGCTGCAGGCGATAGATGCGCAGAAAGGCGGCCAAAGCCACCAGCGCGGCCACGCCCAGCAGCTCCAGCAAGAGATGGCGACGCTCGCGCGGGCCGGTCCGCGCTGGCGCCGCGCGGGCGGCCGGCCCCAAGGCCCCCACCAGCGCGCTGCCCACCACCAGCAGCGCCAGGCTGGCCATCCACAGCCAGCGCATGGGCTGATGGTTGTCGTGCAGCGCCAGGTTGATCACCGTCAGCACCGCCAGCGTCAGGCCAGCCAGCAGCAGCCCAAAGCCCAGGGCCAGCCGGCGCAGCGAAACGAACGCGGCCGGCCGGGCTGGCAAGAGCGGCTCCCCTTCGCTGCGCTGCTGGCGATAAAAGGCAAAGGCAGCCAGGCCAGCGGCTGCCAACAGCCACAGCCAGCCCGCGGCGTCGTAGCCGGGAGGATAGAGCAGTTGCACCCCCTGGATGGCGAGGAAGAAAGCGATGATCAAGATCAGCGCGGCCGGCAATGGGCTGGCCAGCAGGCGCGTCTGCAGGGATTGGGAAGAGCTGGTCATAGGGCGACATTTTACACCCGGCAGGCCCGGCCACAAAATGGCGGGAAGCAGCTTGAACCCTGGCGCAAGCTGTGGTAGAATTGCCCCCATCCAAACCGACCCCTGTCGCACGATCGGTTGCGGCTCCTCGCCTCTCTTTTCCCCAGGAAGGATCAGCCCATCATGTCCCGTCGCACTTCCTCTCGTTCCTGGCTGCGCGTGACCAGTCTGACTGTCATCGCCGCCGTCCTCTTCGGATTGTTTGGCTTCGCCGCCGCGCCTGGCGGCAGCGCCGTCTCTCTGGCCTACGCGGCCAAGGTCGACAAAGGGGTGATCGAGGCGCTGGCCTCGTCGCCCGACGGCAAGGTAGGCGTCTTCGCTGTGCTGGGCGACCAGGCTGACCTGAGCGCCGCGGCCAGCATCGACGACTGGGACGCCCGCGGCTGGGCCGTCTACAACGCGCTCAACGACACCGCCCAGGCCACCCAGCCGGCCGTCATGACGCGGCTGCGCAGCCTGGAGGCCACCGGCCAGGCCAGCCAGATCAAGTCCTTCTGGATCGTCAATCTGATCTCGCTACACGCCGACGAGAGCACCATCCGGACGCTGGCA
>JAJTXO010000496.1 GCA_021463315.1 Caldilineales bacterium
CTTATCGTCAAGTCGTCAGCCTGAAACCGGCGCAATTCGATGCTATGACGGTCGTGAACGTCACAGCAAGGTAGGTAGGCTCAAAGCCGCTTGATGCATTTAGTTGTTACCATGTATCAAAACACTATATGTAGCAGTGCAGGGATTCGAAGATGTCGTGGGAAATTAAAGCGAATGAACAGAGGATGTGCCAGTTTATTTACTTGGAGAAGGCGCAAACAGGCCAACCAAGGCACCTACCGCGGCCGATCCGAGGGCAACAAGGACTTCAGGTGTGGTCGTGCCTGCAGATGCGAGAACGACAGAACCAACAGCAGCGATTAACGCAAGCAAGCCGAGCACAATTACCGCAATGCGGTAGAGCAACATGTCGCCACGATAGGCTAGTTCGCTTTTTGCCTCTGCGAGAGTGGCTGTTTCCCGAAGTACTGGGATAGGGGATCTGCCTGTAGCCTTTCCAATCGCTTAGGATCCTCTTCAAACAGCTTCACCATTTGTGCTGCTGAACGTGACTGCTCTTCCATTGATTGTCTAGCCTCCTAGTTGTAGTGCCGCTCCGGGCAAGTGTCTTGCGACACAAGAACAGTTCCTATGGGTTACCATGGGGCAATCTCCACGTGGGTATGCCAACTCAATGCAGGTCACCGATGCACAGCCATCTCACGTGTCTCTTGGCGAGCCAAAAGTGACCCCCAACGCTTCCAAGAACGGCCGGATGAACTGCGAAATCTCATCCAGGTCCGTCAAATACTTAACCCTGCCACTCGCCACATGCTCGATGGATCCGCGCCATGTAATCGCAGCATCCTCGATCTCTCTGTGCTCTACCCATACACGGACAATGAACGCCGAGGAGTTGTCATCGAGTAGCACGCCGTAGTCGTCTCAATTGAGCGGAACAAGTATGAGATTATCGAGCGCATCAACGCTCACACCCGGATCGACTCAAGATGGTCGCATCCTACCAGAACGTTGTCACCTGTGGGTCAAAACTCCGTCACGAACTCGTCACCAGGCAAATGCACCGGTTCGCTTGGTGAGAAACCGTGTCAGTTCGCTGGTAGAGCGACGGCACGGACCCGCATCGCTTGAGGCGTAGCCGCGCTGGCTAACGATGGCGCGCGTCCCTGGAGATCGACGACGCGTTATCGACGCCGGCCAAACCGATCACGGCCCGGTTGATCCGCTCCAATGCCCGCGCAGTTTCAACCAGGCTGTGCCGGATGAGACGGAGTTCGTCCAACAGTTGAGCGAGTTCCTGGCTCTGTGACGGCCCCGTACATGCCTCGGCATCGCTGTGGGACGACGCAACGATCTGGTTGTAGAGGGCTATTGTTTCGTCAAGTGGCAGGACGCCCAGCTCCTGATCCAGCAGATCGCGACACTGGACGTATTGACGCATGGCAAGGGTGCGCTGGCCACATTCGAAATAGAGGCGCATCAGCGCGCGATGGATCTCTTCATGCACGGGATCGCGCCGCAGTATCTCGCGAGCCAGCGCGATGCTGCGTTCGTAGTTCTTGCGATTGGCGTAACACTCCATCAACCGTGTGAGGCAGTTGAGATACAACGAGCGAAAGCGTTCGCGCTCGCGCAAGGCCCAATCCTCGTACATCCCCTCCAGCAGATCGCCGGTATAGAGTGTCAGGACCTGTTCGATTGCCTCGATATCAGGCGCGGTAAGATCAGCGTTCGGCTTGCGCAGCAAAGGATAGATGTGCTGTTCGAACGACTCCGTGTCCAGGAAGTGGCCGCTATCCCAGTTGAAGCTCACCTCGCCCATATGTCCGACGACGACGTAGGTGCCAGGCGTGACGCCCTCCGGCTCCAGCAGGTGACGGAGCCGCCACAACGCGGTCGTCAGGCTGCTGCGCGCGCGGCCAGGCAAATGGTCTTGCCAGAACACGTCCATCAAGATGTCGCGCGATACGCTGGTTCGCTGCAGGAGCAGGTACGCCAACAAGGCCTGCATGCTGCGCGACAGTTTGAGCGGCCCGTTTGCTTGCGGGTGAACTACGCTGACATGTCCGAACAATGTGAGCTGCAGTGTGTCCATGTCAACCCCTCACATTTCTGTGCGGCAATTCGGTAGGACGGGACCTGTCGCCTCGTGTCGACGGCGCTCGACCAGTTCACAACACAACGCCAGGCTTATGCCAGGGCAGACGTGCAATGCTGCGCCGCAGCGACCGAGTACGTTGCAATAGTTAACAACGGATGGGGCCCCGTTTCAAGCCCCTGACCGATACAAAAGCGATACAATTGTGGTAGAATAGGCCGCGTGGTAGCCTTCGCCATTCACAGACTGGACAAGACGGCGGCTCCCTTGGCAGCTCCAGGGTGAGAGAACAGGATGAATCTGACGACCCTGTTCGGTCACTGGATCCAACACCCTCCAAAGTCACTTCTGTTTGACAAAACCACGGCAAACCACATAATGCTGACATTGCGTTGTCAGAATTCAGATGAACTCCGGGAATGGAATGTCATGCGTGAGAACGAGATCATCCCTCGACTGCGAAGAAGTTGACGGTCAGGCCTGGGCGTTGGGGATGACGGTCCTGCGATCGGCGCCTTCTCCGGGCGCTAACCGATGGCGTCAAGACCCGGAAACCTGCCTGGTTTCCGGGTCTCGAAGGCGTGATGCGAACAGCGGCAACGTGTCCGTGCTGGCACTGTGATCAATCTGCCACAGCCAGATCGCGGCCCGGCCGCAGCTCGAGTTCGTAGTGCGTGATCTCCAGTTCCACGCGCATACCCACGCGCTGGTACAGGCGGGTTGCGCCGGTCTTGTTGGCGGCGTCTACGAACAGGTACGCGGCGGGCACGCCCCGTTGCTGCAAGGCGCGGAAGCTGTGCAGCAGTAACGCCTGGCCAAGGCCGCGGCGGCGATACGCCTTGCGCACACCCAGCGTTTCGATCTCACCCTTGCGCGCGTCCGTGAGCGCGCGCTCCAGGCTGTAGACCAGACCGGCGATCTGATCTCCTTCCAGCGCCAGGAACCACAGATCCGGCTTCAGCCCAATCTCATCGAAGCGCAGGCTCTGCCAATGCGTGAAGCCATCTTCGAAGGATCTCTTGACGAACCCCCAGTGCTCCTCGAAGGCCTCTTCCTCGGCTCGATACGTCGCCTCCAGGTCCTCCGGATAGCGCAACGTGCGCACCTGGATCCCGGCGGGCCAGTGCGGCTCAGGAACGGGCTCATGCAGGTCGATCAGCATGCGCCACGAGTAACGGCAAGGCGTCAATCCCATGCTCTCGAATAGTTCAATGCTGGGCCTGTGCGTGGAAGGCGCAGCGATCTTGGGCGCCAGACGAGCATCTGAAGGCAGCCTGTCGAGCGCTCGCTGCGACGTGTCGAGAGCCCAGGCGACCAGAGCACAACCGATGCCGGCGCCATGCCACTGGGGATGGACGCGCAGCCAGATCCAGGGAGTTGCCGGTGGATCGATGACGTCCCACAGCTCGACAAAGCCAACGACCGATCCATCGGGGGCTGCTACCAGCCGCGTGCTGGTTGCTAACTCATAGCCCGGATGCGCCCAGCTCTTGTGCATGTAATCGATGGTCCAGTCGCCGGCGCCGGTGCGCTCCATCTCAGCCGCATTGAACATGGCGACAGCCTCGGGCAGATCGTTGAAGCTGGCCGGCCGCACCTGGTATCCATCGGCGATGAGTTGTCTGAAGAACTCTTCCATGTTATCTCTGATCCTTTTCTGGTGTCATCTCAATAAACCGGGGTCGAGACTTCCGAAGTCTGCGCAGGTTTGTTCAAAACGGGCTCACAGTCCATAAGACTTCGGAAGTCTTCCCCAAT
>JAJTXO010000497.1 GCA_021463315.1 Caldilineales bacterium
GCCTCAGCCGCGACGGCCGGCGTCGGCTGCCAGTGGCGGTGGCGAACGACGAGGCCCACCACGCCGACGACGATCATCGCCAGGCTGATCAACTGCGCCGTGGCCAGGCCAGGCAGCCCACTGACCCAGGCATCCGGCCGGAACATCTCGACGATGATGCGGCCCAGCGGATACCAGATCAAATAGAAGAGGAAGATATCGCCATCGCGCAGCTTCGGGTAGAGCTTGCGGCCAAGGACCATCACCAGCGCAAAGCCGACGATGTTCCACAGCGCCTCGTAGAAGAAGGTGGGATGGAAGCGGGTGACGGTCACATATTCCAGGATCTCCTGCGGCGAGCGCCCCAACATCTCGGTGGGAGTCTGGAAGGGAAAGTTGGTGTTGATCTTGAAGCCCCAGGGCAAGGTCGTGGGCGGGCCGAAGAGCTCCTGGTTGATGAAGTTGCCGAAGCGGCCCAGCGCCTGCGCCAGCAACACGCCGGGGATGGTGATATCCAGCCAGCGGGGAATGTTGAGATGCTTGATGCGCAGGTAGATCACCAGGGCAAGAAAGCCGCCCAGCACCGCGCCAAAGATGCCCAGCCCGCGAAAGCCGCCCGACCAGAAGTTGATGATGTCCAGCGGGTGCTCGCGGTACCAGCTCCAGCCCAGTCCGCCCACCGGGTTGGAGAAGACGTGATAGAGCCGCGCGCCGATGATGCCGGCGATCAACAGCCAGGGCAGCACGTTCCAGATGTGCTCCGGGTCTTCGCCGCGGCGCTTGGCCTCGATGGTGGCTATCCACGCGCCCAACACCGCCCCCACCACGATCAGCAATCCATACCAGGTGACCGCAAACGGACCAATCGATATCAACACAGGATTCATAGAGCGCTCCAGAGAAAAAGAGGATGACGCCAGGGCGGCGCTGGCGCATTATACTCATAAGCGCGCTGGCAGCCAAGTAGCGCTTGATTAAGGTCGCTTTTGGTGCTTTGGCGTTTGCCCTGCCCACGCGTATAATCGCGCCATGCAACAGCAAGACAAAGTCATCCGACAATTCGAGGACCAGATCGATCTCTACACCGACCTGGCCGGGCCCGAGTCCAGCGTGGTGCCCTTTCTGGTCACGCCCTACCTTTTCGACTGGCTGAAAGAGCACGAAGCCTTCCTGGCTGAGCGGACGCCGCTCAAAATCTGCGAGTTCGGCGGCGGCGGCGGCATCGTCCTGCAGATGATCGAGGAAGAGCTCGGCGGCCAGCCCCTGCTGGTCAACGCCGAGCTGGTGGGCCAGTATGGCCAGCGCCAGATCTCCGACTCCATCCGCTTCGTGCAGACTACCATCCTGCAGGCCGGCCTAGCCAACGACACCTTCGATGTGGTCATCGCCCGCAACGTGCTGCATCACCTGATCGGCGCCAACCTGCGCCAGACCCGGCAGAACCAGGGCCACGTCTTCGCCGAGCTGCTGCGCGTCACCAAGCCGGGCGGCCTGATTCTGATCCAGGAGCAGGTCAACCAGCGGCCTTGGGCCTGCACGCTGCTCTACCATCTGTCGCGGCTGGCCTCGCGCCTGAAGCTGCGCATCGAGAGCTTCGAGGTCACGCCCAACACAGTCATCGCCTACATGACCCGCCGCCAACTGGAAGCGCTGGCCGAGGCCAGCCTGCCCCGCGCCCACTGGCAGGCCAGCCAGTACACCCGCCGCTCCATGCCGCTGCGCTGGCGTCTGACCGTGCTGATGAGCAACAACGGCGATACGCTGCTGGCGCTGCGCAAGCCCCAGCCGGCCCCGGCATCGACAGCCCGCCAGCCATGAGCCACGCGGCAGCTCAGCAGCGCCAGCTCCCCGGCGCCATTCAGGTGGATGTGGACGAGCTGTGGGTCTACTATGAAAGCCTGTTCAGCCCCGTCCCGGCGCATACCCCCGACCTGGTGTACCAGCAGGGCATTCCGCGGCTGTTGGATCTCTTCGACGAGTATGATATCCAGGCGACCTTCTTCGTCTGCGGCCGCGACTTGCCGGCCCAAAGCCGCGTGGTGGCCGAGATGGCGCGCCGCGGGCACGAGATCGCCAACCACACCTATTCCCACCCCATGGGCTTTGCCCGCCTCAGCCCAAGCCAGAAGCGGGACGAGATCAGCCGCAGCCACGAGCTGATCGCCGCGGCTGCCGGCCAGGCGTCGGTGGGCTTCAAGTCGCCCGGCTACAGCTTTCACCCTGACCAACTGGAGATTCTGGCCGGGCTGGGCTATCTGTACGATTCGTCGATCCTGCCCACTGCCCTGGCCCCGATCCTGCGCCAGATGCCCCGCTGGCTGAACGGCAAAGAGGTCGACCCAACCCATTTCGGCCGCGCTCGCCACGGTCTGGCGCCGCTGCGCCCCTATCGGCCCGACCCCGTCCGGCCCGAGCGGCGCTGGCGCGGCGCGGCCGGGGGCGACGCCGGGCTGTGGGAGGCGCCGGTGACCACCGTCCCCCTGCTGCGCATCCCCATGCACAGCACCTTTGTCCTCAGCGCGGGCCGCTGGCTCTTCGATCTGGGCAGCGGTCTGGCCCGGCTGCGCTCGACGCCGGTCAACTACCTGCTGCACGGCGCGGATGTTCTTGACATCGTCCATGATCCTGCCTTAAAATCGTACCGCTTCCTGCAACGACCCTGGGCAGACAAAGAACCGGTGTATCGGCACATGCTTGCACAGCTATCCGGACGCTACCGCCTGCGCCGCACCAGCGACTTCATCGCGGAGTTGCAGTTCCCCGGCCGGCCGGCTGCATCGGCATCCTTATGACCTCACTGGCAGCGCTGCGGCGCCTGATCATCGTTCCCGCCTTCAACGAGGCCGGCAATCTGCCGCGCGTCATCCCTGAGATCCGCAGCCAGGCGCCTGGCTTCGATCTGGTCGTGGTCGACGACGGCAGCAGCGACGCCACGTCCGCGGTGGCGCGCAGCCTGGATGTTTTCGTCATCCCCCTGCCGGTCAACCTGGGCTACGGCGGCGCGGTGCAGACCGGCTTCCGCTTCGCCGTGCGCCACGACTACGACCTGGCCGTGGTCATCGATGCCGACGGCCAACACGACCCGGCCAATATCGTCGAGCTGGCGCAGGTGGTTGCCTCTGGCCAGGCCGACGTGGCAATCGGCTCCCGCTTCCGCGGGCGCATGACCTATCATCAGCCCTGGGTCAAGCGATTGGGCATGAGACTCTTCGCCTGGACCGTCTCGCGCATCACCGGCCGCGAGGTGACCGACCCCACCTCTGGCTTCCAGGCGCTGAACCGCGACGCCCTGCGCTTCTTCGCCTATGACAACTATCCGGTGGACTACCCCGACGCCGACACCCTGCTGGTGCTGCACTACGCCGGCTTCCGCGTGACAGAAGCGCCGGTGACCATGCGCGAGCGGCTGAGCGGTGTGTCGATGCACAGCGGCTGGAAGCCCTTCTACTACGTGCTCAAGATGTGGCTGGCCATCGCCATGGTGCTGCTGCGCGCGAAAACCCACTTCAAACAGGCCCGGGTGGCCCGATCATGAGCTTGCAGGCGCGGATCTTGTTGCTGCTGCTGGGGCTGGGCGTGCTGGCTATCGCCATCAACATGGTGCGCACCAAGCGCCTGCGCGAGAGCTATGCCCTGCTCTGGCTGCTGGCCGGCGCTGGCCTGGCCATCTCCCCCTTCATCGCCGACCCGCTGGACCGGCTGGCGCTGCGCCTGGGCTTCGACTATGCCCCCGCGCTGCTGCTGATGCTGGCTGTCGTCGGCCTGGTGCTGATCATCTTTCTGCTCTCCATCAGCATCTCCCACAACAGCGACCAGATCAAAACCCTGGTCCAGG
>JAJTXO010000498.1 GCA_021463315.1 Caldilineales bacterium
GAAGAAATCGGGGTTGGGATGCCACGATTCCGGACCGTGCCCGGTCATAAAGGCCACCGCGGCCACCGGCTCACCGATCCAGCCGTCGTCGATCAGCTTGCGGCAGGTCTGCTGGCCGCCGCCCAGGAAGGTGTCGGGCGCGCAGCCGACCCGCACGCCCCGCGCCGCGGCCGCCTGCAGGATCTGCTGGCCCTCGGCGCGGGCGATGGCCAGCGGCTTTTCGCTGTAGACATGCTTGCCAGCCGCAATGGCCGCCAGGCTGACCGCAGCATGCACCTTGGGCACGGTCAGGTTGACCACGATCTGGATGTCCGGGTCAGCCAGCAGCGCGTCTACGCTGAGCGAGCGCGGCACATCGTGCTCGGCCGCCTGCTGCTGCGCTCGGGCCACGTCGACGTCGGCCACCGCGTCCAGCTCCAGGATCGGGAAGGCCCGACAGCCCTGGACGTAGGCCGGAAAGATCTTGCCCACGCCGATCACGCCAACCTTAACCTTATCAGGCATGGCCCAAGCCCTCCTGCACCAGATAGCGATGGCTCTGCTCCACCGCGATCAGCATATCCGTAGCGCAGCGGTCCAACTCGACCACCAGCCACTGCGCGCCGCTGGCGGCCGCGACGATCGCGGGAAAGTCCAACACGCCTTGGCCCACGGCGGTCATCGGATCATCCAGAGTAGCGGGGCCATCTTTGATGTGCAGCAGCGGGGCACGCGCGCCCAGGCGCTGCACCACCGCGGCCGGATCGTGGCCCGCGGCCTGCACCCAGTAGGTATCGACCTCGAAGCCCACGGCCGGGTCCAGCGCCTCCAGCATCACATCGAAGGCCAGCCGGTCCTCGACCATCCCGAACTCCCACCAATGGTTGTGATAGGCCACCTGAAGGCCATGCCGGGCCGCCACGGCCGCGGCCTGGTTGTATTGGTCGCAGATGTGGCGGATCTGGTCGAGGCTTTTGAAGTCGTTGGGGCCGTGCATGGCCACCAGGAAGGAGAGGCCGAACTGGCTGGCAAAATCGAGCACTGGCCGCTCGTTCTTGCCCAGCGGCAGGGGCAGATGGGCGCTGGGCACGGCCAGATTCAGCTCGCGAAACAGCTTGGCCGCGGCCTTGGGCTTCGTGCCCGGTATCTCGAAGGTGATCTCCACGGCGCGATAGCCCATGGCCGCGAGGCGCCGGGTGGTGGCCTTGAAATCGTGGGCGAACTGCTCGCGCACCGTATAGGTTTGCAAGGCAATGGGTAAGGTCATCAGAGTCTCCTTGGGGGTCAACGGTAGAAATCGATCCATTCCACCGTGAAATAGTCGGCTGCCGAGGCAGCGAAGGCAGGGGGCGACGTGACCAGGAAGGGAGCATCGGCCGCCGCGGGCCGGGCCACCTCCATCCAATAGGGCGATGCGGAGGTGATCTGGCTTTCCTGGCCGGCTTGAACCACGCTTTGCTGCACCAGCCCGTCGCTGCTGGAGACAGAAAGCTGGACCAGGGCATCGCCATAGTCGAAGGTGAGCCGCTCCAGGCCAGCCAGATGCAGGCGCAACAGCACCTGCGGCGGCATGGAGCCGGCCACCAGATCGACGCGAGCGCCGCCGATGCCGCTGGCGCTCCAGATCTCCAGCACCGCGCGCGCTGGATCGGCCGTCACAGCCACGCGGTCGCCAGGTTTGTCTCCAGTCACCGCCAGCTCAGGGGCCGGCCGGCCGCCGCCAGGAGAAATCAACACCGGCTGGGCGCAGGCGGCCAACAATCCACCGAACAGCCCAGCGGCCGCCAGCCAAATCCCAACCCGCGCCAGCGAAACAACCATGCAATCTGCGCTCCTTTCCAGGCATCAATCCAACCACCAGCCGGACACCGCCAGTATAGCCCCCCGCTGCATTGGCGTCAATTCAGCGGCTGCAGAAGACCATGCCACCGCATCGAGCAGAATCGACCTGATTGGCCTCCAGTGCCCCAGTTCAGGTATAATCCTTGCCATGAACACATCTCCCCTATCCCTGGACACCCAGGACACGCTGGCGCGCTTCCGCGCCGAGTTCGTCATCGACGACCCATCTCTGATCTATCTGGACGGCAACTCGCTGGGCCGGCTGCCGCACCGCACGCGCGCCCTCATTCAGGATTATGTCGATCATCGCTGGGGCCAGCGACTGATCCGCGGCTGGAACGAGGGCTGGCTGGAGCTGGGTGAACGCATCGGCGGCAAGATCGCCCGGCTGATCGGCGCGCAGAGCGACGAGGTCGTGGTGGCCGAGTCCACGTCGACCAACCTGTTCAAGCTGGCCACGGCCGCGCTGAAGGCCCGGCCCGGCCGGCGCAAGATCGTCACCGACGACCTGAACTTCCCCTCGGATCTGTACATCTTCCAGGGCATCGTGGAGCTGCTGGACGCGGGCCACCGGCTGGAGATCGTGCGCTCTCCCGACGGCATCCACGGTCCCGTGGAGGGGCTGGCCGCCGCCATCGACGAGGATACGGCGCTGGTGAGCCTGTCGCACACCGTCTTCAAGAGCGCCTACACCTACGACATGGCCGCCATCACCCAGATGGCCCACCAGGCTGGCGCGCTGACGCTGTGGGATCTGAGCCACGCGGCCGGCGCTGTGCCGGTCGATCTGAACGGCGCGAATGCGGACCTGGCCGTGGGCTGCAGCTACAAGTATCTCAACGGCGGGCCAGGTGCGCCGGCTTTTCTCTACGTGCGCCGCGATCTGCAAGCCAGCCTGCGCAACCCCATCTCTGGCTGGTACGGCCAGGCGTCCCCCTTCGACTTCGGCCTGGCCTATCAGCCAGCCGACGGCCTGCGGCGCATGTTGACCGGCACTCCGCCGGTGTTGTCGTTGGCCGGGATCGAACCCGGGGTCGATCTGTTGCTGGAGGCGGGCATGGATCGACTGCGCGCCAAGTCGCTACAACAGAGCGAATATCTTATCATGCTACACGAAGCCATGCTTCAGCCGCTGGGCTTTCGGCTCAACTCGCCGCGCGAGGCAGCCCGCCGCGGCTCACACATCTCCCTGGGGCATCCTGAGGGGTGGCGCATCAACCGCGCCCTGATCGAGCAGATGCAGGTGTTGCCCGACTTCCGCGCGCCCGACAATATCCGCCTGGGCATCACCCCGCTCTACACCACCTTCGACGAGATCCATCAGGCCGTGCAGCGTCTGCGCACTGTGGTCGTCGAGCGGCTGTACGAGCAGTACCCGGCCGAGCGACCCGCGGTGACATAACCCGCCCAAAGGCTCGACTCCGGTCTGGTTCAAAGGAACGGAGTCGAGGCTTTTGATGACCCTAACCGCAGCAGACAGGGTGGACGCCATCGGTCGATTGTGATTGACAGTGTCAGGGAGCTATAGTAAAATCACCGTCAAGAACACGGGCGCTGGAGTGCAATATGGCAACGACTGATCATCCGCTGAAGGTGTTGGTGCAGTATTTTGGTCGTGACTTCGCCGAATGGCTGCTAGACACCGAGGTGCTCTCGGCCGAGCCGATCAACGTGGAACTGGCCTCGGAGACGCTGAGGGTCGATACGCTGCTGCGGGTGGTGCAGGCCAACGGCGATCTGGTCTTGCTGCATCTGGAGTTTCAGGGCCGACGGAGCAACACCCCTATGGCGCTGCGCCAGCTCGGCTACCTGTCGCAGTTGGCGATCTTGCACGGTGCGGCGGTGAAGCTGCACAGCGTCGTGCTTTACACCGAGCGCTATGCCGGCCAGGACGACACCGGCCTGTATCGCATCGAGGATGGCCAGGGCAGGGCGACGCTGGAATGGCGCTATTCGCCGCTGTTGTTGTGGCAGAT
>JAJTXO010000499.1 GCA_021463315.1 Caldilineales bacterium
CCTGGCTCCAGCGCCTGAGGGCGCTTCCTGCTCTCAGCCAGGGATTTCCAATCCCTGGCTCCAGCGCCTGAGGGCGCTTCCTGCTCTCAGCCAGGGATTTCCAATCCCTGGCTCCCCATCACACCCAGCCGCGCAGCTTCATCACCGCCGCCACGCGGTCGACGCTGACCAGATAGGCAGCCAGCCGATTGTGGACAGTCATGCGCTCGGCCATCTCCCGCACGCTGTGGTAGGCGGTGACCATCTTGGCCTCCAGCAGTTTATGCACCTCGGCCGCGGTCCAGTAGAGGTTGTAGGCATTCTGCACCTGCTCGAAGTAGCTGACGGTGACGCCGCCCGCGTTGCAGAGGAAGTCGGGGATCACATACGCTCCCTTGTCGTGCAGGATGTGGTCGGCCTCAGGCGTGGTAGGACCGTTGGCCAGCTCGGCGATGATCTTGGCCTGGACGCGAGCGGCGTTGTGCCCTGTGATCACGCTCTCCAGCGCGGCCGGCATCAGGACGGTCACGTCCAGCTCCAGCAGCTCCTCGTTGCTGACCGCCTCCGCGCCGGGGAAATGGACCACAGAGCCGGTGCGCTGCTTCCACTGGCCCAGCGCGTCGTGATCCAGGCCGTGGGGGTTGTAGATACCGCCGCGGGAATCGCTGGCCGCGACCACCTTCAGCCCCAGCAGCTCCGCGCCCAGCTTGTGACCAAAGGCGCCCGCGTTGCCGTAGCCCTGGATGGCCGTCGTGGCGCCTTGCAACTCCATGCCCAGCGTCCTGGCGGCCTCGCGCAGGGTCAGAATGCCGCCGCGCGCGGTGGCATCGGCGCGGCCCTGAGAGCCGCCCAGCGCGATCGGCTTGCCGGTGATGACCCCGGGCAGATGCTGCCGGCTGATAGCCTCGTATTCGTCCAGCATCCAGGCCATGATCTGCGGATTGGTGTAGACATCGGGCGCGGGCACGTCGTTGTGGGGGCCGATGAAATCGGCGACGCGGCGGATATAGCCGCGGCTCAGCCGCTCCAGCTCGCTGCGCGAGAGCTCCTTGGGGTTGCAGGTCACGCCCCCCTTGCCACCGCCCAGGGGAATATCGACCACCGCGGTCTTCCAGGTCATCCAGGCGGCCAGCGCGCGCACGGTGTCCAGGGTCTCCTGGACGTGGAAACGCAGCCCCCCCTTGGCCGGGCCGCGCGCGTCGTTGTATTGCACCCGGTAGCCGTGGAACACCCGGGTGCTGCCGTCGTCCATCTTGACCGGAAAGACGAACTTGAACTCGCGCATCGGCCAGCGCAGCATCTCATGGGTGGCGTCGTCGAGCTCCAGGATCTCGACGGCCTCCGCCAACTGCCGTTGGGCGATCAGAAAGGGATTCAGCTCCAGGAGCGTGTCCTGGTGTCCGTTGCTTGAAAACGGGATGGTGGTTGTCGAATCGGGCGCCAAAATGGCCATACGGGCTTTCTCCTTGGTGTTGCTTGAGTATCATCTCAATAGATTGGGGAGACTTCCGAAGTCTTATGGACAATCTGCGCAGACTTCGGAAGTCTCGACCCCGGTTTTTTGAGATGATACTTGCTTGACAAAACAAATCCCTGCCGCAAAAACAGAACGTTGCGCATCGATGCGCTGAAAACGTTGCGTCTTCGCTGCAGGGACCATGAGTGAGGCGGCCGACTTGATGGCCGGCGCCGCACGGTTGCTATCCAGCATTATAGGCGCGCGTGCCATAACACACAAACGGCGAGGGCGCGCAGAACGGAGCGGACGGTCTTCCAAGCTCGCCGCCCATGAGATGCAGCGGCTGCGCTACCTGCTCCGCGGCCGGCCGACAGTCCCGCGCCAACTGGCCGCGCGCCGCCTGACCGCCGGCGTTCGCAGCAGCAGCAACAGCCCCAGAATCGCCCCCCACAGCAACGGTTGACGAATATCCGCCTTCTGCACCCAGGTGTAGTGAACGATGGCCAGCCCGCCGGCCAGGTAAACCCAACGATGCAGCTTCTTCCAGCCCTTGCCCAGCCGGCGTTGCCAGCCCTTGGTTGAGGTGACAGCCAGCGGCAGCAGAATCGACAGAGTGGCCAGGCCCACCAGAACATAGCGCTTTTCAGCCAGTTCCAACGCCACCAGCCGTAGATCGAAGCCGTAATCCAGCCCGATGAAGATGCCGAAGTGAAGCAGCGCGTACAGGAACGCGTACAGCCCCAGCGCCCGCCGCGCCTTGATAGCCGGCCGAAAGCCGAACACCGTATTGGCCGGCGTACAGGCCAGCGACGCCACCAGCAGCACCAAGGCCGCCTTGCCAGTGCGGAAGGTCGCCTCCTGGATCGGGTTGACCGTCAGGCTGTCGGTCTGCCAGGCCACGATCAGCAGCGCCAACGGCGTCAACGCAGCCAGATGGACGGTCAGTTGGAACCGGGTAACCCTGGGCATGGGGAATGATGAATGATGAATGATGAATGATGAACGAGGAACGGGGAAGGATGAACGATGAACGATGAACGATGAACGATGAACGAGGAACGGGGAAGGGGGAAGGAGGAAGGATGAATGAACGAGGAATGATGAACGAGGAATGATGAACAAGGAAGGGCCGAGACGCCTCCGGACTCATCATTCATCACTCATCATTCATCATTCATCATTCATCATTCATCATTCATCATTCATCACTCATCATTCCTAATAGTTCCGCCGCAGATCCATCCCCGCGTACAGGGCGGCTACTTCCGCCGCGTAGCCGTTGAACGGCAGCGTCTCACGGCGGCCGCTTTCGCCGATGCGGCGCTCGCTGCGCTGCGACCAACGCGGATGCGGCACATCAGGATTGACGTTGGCATAGAAGCCGTATTCGTTGGGCGCCGCGATCATCCACAGCGACGAGGGCTGGTCGGCCACCAGGTCGATCTTGACGATGGACTTGATGCTCTTGAAGCCATATTTCCACGGCACCACCAGCCGCAGCGGTGCGCCGTTCTGCGGCAGCAGCGTCTGGCCGTACAGGCCGGTGGCCAGCAAGGTCAGATCGTTCATCGCCTCGTCCAGACGCAACCCCTCGGCATAGGGCCATTCGTACACCGGGCTGCGCTGGCCGGGCATCTGCTCCGGGTCGAGCACCGTCTCGAAGCGCACGTATTGGGCGTCGGCCGTCGGCTCCACCTGGGCCAGCAACTGGCGCAGCGGAAAGCCCAGCCAGGGAATGACCATGGACCAGCCCTCGACGCAGCGCAGCCGATAGATGCGCTCCTCCTGGTCGAAACCAGCCAGGATATCCTCGATGGCGAAGGTCTTGGGGTTGCGCACCAGGCCCCCCACCTCGACCGTCCAGGGCCGGGTGACGAAGTCTCTGGCCAGTTGCGCCACCCGCTGCTTGTCGGGGGTGAACTCGTAGAAGTTGTTGTAGTTGGTGATCTCTTCGAAGCTGTTGGCCGGGTCGGCTCGTTCATCGGCCAGCGCGACGCTGCCGGCCGCGTCAGGGGAAGCCGCGGCCGGGCCAGCGGGCGCGGGTGGCGCGCCGCACGCCGCCACGACCGCCGCGCCCAGCGCCAGCGCACCGGCACTCTTGATGAATTGCCGCCGGTCTTGGTAGAGCCGGTAAGGGGTGATTTCGGAGCTTTTGATGGGGATCATGGCCGTGCGAACTCCTCGGAAATTTGGAGAGGAATGCACCTCAGTGAGTGCCAATAAACAACACCGCGGGATGGCTCGGTCGGAGACCGGCCAGAGCGCGGCTGGGAGGCTGGGATGGCTCGGTCGGAGACCGGCCAGAGCGCGGCTGGGATGGCTCGGTCGGAGACCGGCCAGAGCGCGGCTGGGAG